>CAMPJM010000806.1 GCA_946886805.1 uncultured Flammeovirgaceae bacterium
TGGAAAAATAACAGAAGTAAACAAAGGCAATATTTGGTCATTATATTATGGTATGGGCTTGTTGTGAAATAAGTTGTACAAAGTAGAGGCAGTTTTTTTGTTCTTTATAAAGGCGTAAAATATAAGAATAGCCATAGCTACTTAAGGATTTTACAACGCAGAGAAAGGACAAAAAAACAAGTATAAATGTTCAAGTTATTTTATACCAAGCCCTATATTATTCAGATACTAAATAAGGTACTATTAGGTTATAATAAATCAGGAATTCTTCTATGGTTAGGATGAGGCTCAGGTCAACGGAAAGTCTGAAATTATTCTAATGACCGCTTGTTAAAAATCGTATATCCTATATGCAGCAAAACGCCCCATTTATGCTGCGGGTCGTCGTAATAATTTACACTAAAGGCTATCGGGCCTACAGGGCTATGAAACACCAGACTTGAGGTAGCAGCAAGGTAGAAATTCTCCCAATCCTGCTGCAGGGTGGGCGTTTGTGAGTCGTTTAGTTGATCTATTTCCTTAAATGGTTTAAAAATGTACCCCTCGAGTCGAAAGTCGAGATTCCTTTTTATGCTAAAAACATTCCTAAGTCCTATAGCGCCAAAGTTAAAAGCATAAAAATTTGGCAGAAACAAAGTCTTACTATCGTTTAACGGATAAAAAGAAGGGGCATTCAATTTTGTGGCTTTATAATTGGTGAAGAAAGGCTGGTTTGATACAACGGATTTAAATAAATAGCCATAACTATACCAGCCATGTTTAAAATACTGTTCCATTTTTAATTTTAACCTGAACCATTTACGATCCTCCGCAGTATAACTTTCAAATGAAGAGGTATTTCCCGGGGTATAGCGCTCTGTCAGGTCGAAATAATCCAGCGAAGCATACACCTCGCCCCCTACAGAGGCATATTGTTTTCTGTTCAAGCTGCTCTTACTGAAGTTTAGGGAATATCTGTATCCATTAAGTTTTAGTTCGTCCAGCGTATCTGTAGAAATCAGGTTCATATCATTACTAAACCGGTCTATATTACTGATATAGCTCCCCGAAGCAACTAATTTTCCCTTGGTACCAATAGGAAATCCGATATTCAAGCCAGCCTTCCTGTCTGTTCTATGAATTATTGTAGGTAACCTTTCTTTAAAAAAGACCTCATTTGCGCTTATGTAGTCCCAATTATTATAGGTAAACTCCGGTTCAAAATAAAATTGGAACTTTGTAGGAGAATTGATCCTGGATTTTGCCTGCACCGACTGATAAAATCTTCCTGTATAGAAATTGATATTGTGATTGAATAAGATATGGTTAAAATGACTAAAATCCAGGCCTAGAAATATTTGACTAATACTTCTGGAGGCTAAATTTCCCCCGAATTCAACGTGCAGATAGTCACGCGGCCTCCCATACAGGTCAAACCGAAAAGAATTCATAGCTGTGTCATAACTTATCCGGGGGTATATATCTTTAAAATATTCCTCGGAGACCAATTTGTAATAGCCAGATTTTATATCATGTATATTAAGTGTCTCTTTATTTATATTAAAGAGGCTTCTTATATATCCTCGTTGGGTGGTTTTAAATCCTTCAAGGCCAATTTTCTTAAACTTCAGGGTTTTCATTCCCAAATTGAAATCACTTCTTTTCTCTCCGATTTCTTCGCAAGTCGTTCTACGGCTTATTTTTTCATTTATTTCGTCAAGATGCCGTACTGTTTCAACATAGCCACTGTCGCTTATACTCTTAGCGAGACTGAAATCCAAACTGGAAAATTTAGACATGTTGGGTTCTAAATAAATATCAGTAGAATCTAGCAAGCTTATATCTGTTTTATTCATTAACATAAACAGCAGTGACTGGCTTATTAACTTTTCATCCTCATCAAAAGGATATTTCTCATACTTTTTTGAGGAAACATTTACGCCTATAATAACATCAGGATTAAAAGTTTCTTTTGCTACATTAACCGGGAAATTATTGTAAATACCACCATCAAATAAATATTTATCATCTATTTTAATAGGGCGGTAAAAGAAAGGTACGCTTAGCGTGGCCCTCAATGCATCACTCAAACTACCCTTTCCCAAAACAACTTCATTTTGTGTGAAGATATCTGACGCGATGGCCCTAAAGGGAACCAAAAGGCTATCGAAGTTATAATTTGCTCTTTCAGCCGGGGCCGCCAGGTACTCAGCAAGGGCAAAATTGAGTGCCACATCATTGGCGATATTGGAATTAATTCTAGCATTGAGGCTGGAATCTACCGCCAGATTTAGTGATATCCATGAGGCGTTGTTTTCTCTTTTGAAGTAGTGGAAATTATAGTTATCACCCAAAACGCCGTTTACCCACCGTTGAAATTCATCAGACAAAATAATTTGCTCTATCTGATCAGGCGAATATCCTGCGGCATAAAACCCTCCCACAATTCCTCCCATTGATGTGCCAACAATATAATCTATAGGAATCTCATTTTCTTCCAAAGCTTTTAACACCCCAACATGCGCCAAACCTTTTGCACCCCCTCCGCTTAAGACAAGGGCAACTTTTTGACCGTACATAAATGGAGCAGCAATTAATAGCAGAAAAAATGTTAAGAGAACTTTATTATTTATCATACATTAAACAAAAATGTAAGTGAAGAAAATTTTCTCGT
>CAMPJM010000807.1 GCA_946886805.1 uncultured Flammeovirgaceae bacterium
ATATAAAGATGAATTAAAAGGCAAAATTGATGACCCTAATTTAGAGATTAGGGTAGTTTTTGGTAAAAATGAAAAAGACTATTCAAAAAGTTTTAATATCGATGACCTACAATTTTTTATGAGCTTTCCGAATATCAAAATTTGCTATGAGCCTCGACTTCATGCAAAATATTATATGAATGATAATTCTGCAATTTTAACCTCGATGAATTTATACGATTTTTCTCAGAATAATAACATTGAAGCTGGAGTACTTATGAAAGCTTCCAGATTAGGAATTAGCGATTTAGATTTCGACGCATTTGATCATTTTGAGAAAGTAATAAAAAACAGTAAAATAATTTTTGAGAAGAAACCTAGGTTCGAAAAGAATCTATTAGGCATAAGCAAAAAATATGTCGAATCAATAATAGAAATTGATAATATTAGGGAGTATTTTATGATCCCTACTGAAAAAGTCGAAGCAATTCCCCTAAGCCAACCTATAGAAAAGGCGCTAGTTTTAGAAGAACAACAAATATCAAAAACAAAGCCAGGATATTGTATCCGAACAGCTGCTACAATCCCTTTTAATCCTAAAAAACCTTTGTGTGATAATGCCTATAAATCATGGGCTAAATTTGAAGATGCTAACTATGCAGAGAAGTACTGCCATTTCTCCGGTGAACCTTCTAATGGTGAGACTTCATTTGCCAGACCTGTTTTGAAGAAAAATTGGAAGGAGTCTCAAAGCCTTATCATTTAGGTTAAGCGGACGCTGGAGACCCCAGAACCCTGTTTTTTGTTTTTAAGACGCAGCTTTGAACCAGATCGGATACCTAAATTTGGTTTTAGGGCTTTAGCAAATAATTGATTAAGTGACGTGAATATCAAGTAATTAGTACAACATGTTTAAATACCGATGCATCATTTTAAAAACGATCTACTAATTCTAATTTACCTGTTGCTCCAATTCGATATGAAGCACTTTTTAACATCCGATCAAAAGTATCCATTGCAACCTCTAATAGTTGTGAATCGGGATCAGTTTCTGATAAAATCTGATATGCGCTCAAAAGGAGTTCTAATGGTTTTTTTTCTATATCATTTATGCGGGTATCAGGTCTTTCATGGCTATCAAAGTAACTAGCTAGTTCAATACAACTTTCAGGATATTCCTGAACACACAATTGCAAGTAATCATAAAAGCTACCTTCTCTCCCTTTGCTAACCGGCATTTGAACGTATTTTTTTAGTAAAGGGAGCCATTCGGTAAAATCTTCTAGCTTCAATTTGTAAAAGCAGAAACTAAAAGCAGATCTAAGTTCTTCGTCGTCATAACTCATAAGGCTATTAAACATACGTTGAACCTTCTTTTTTTGATCATTAAGAAGTTCAGGATAAGAAGCTATAACAAATTTTAATGAAGCTGCGCGTGACTTAGGACCATTTAACCAGTAAAATTCCAATATTTGATAGGAGGGCTTAATTTTCCAAAACCAAGCTTGGGTAAGTGTTTTTGAAATTGTCTTTTGGCTAAAAGCTTCGTTAACAGCGGACTTAAATAATGGAATCAGGCGAACAAAATCATGCTGTATAAAAAAATTGAGAGACCATTCTGCAGCTTTTATTAGACGGTAATTTGTTCCAACTAATTTTATAAAAAGATCAATGACGGGCGTTGAGGTGGAAGAAAGATTTAGAAGATAAGCTAATCGATAAATGGCAGCAGCTCGGACAGCTCCCGTTCCTTCTCTGGCTACTCGTTCCAATGATTCTAGAATTAGGGATGTTTGTTCGTCCATTTTATAACAGAGTGTAAGAGCATTGGCTGCCATTCCCCCAACGGTGTTTATACCATCCGTTAACTCGTCAACAGAATCTCCGGTGACTGATTTTTCGTCACGAAGATGAGCTTTTAGTGATTCTGCTATTAATTCTACTACTTCAGCATTACAAGTCCCGTCGGTAATGCACAAACGAAGAAGACGCAAACCTGTGCTATCTTTGAAATTAATTATTCCTTTTTTAATTCCGGCTAATAAACAATTTTCATAAAACACTTTATCAAAGCCCTCTCCTGATTCAGAAAAGCCCTCCAATCCTCTCTCTAAATAAATTGGAGGCAAATCTAAATTGGTATCTTCTAACAAGTACTGTATAACTAGAATAAAACTATTCGGATTAAGCTTTACCTGTTCATTAAAAGAACGAGCAAGACCAGCCTCATAATCATCAAACGGACGTTCATTGGCGGCAGAACGATACTTTCTAAACGCTTTAATCCAATCCCTGGATTTTAAATATGCTGCTTTAGAATTGGTTATTGGAGATGGGTCTCCACTCCGCCATCTTAATCTTCGGCTGATCTCATTTTTTATTGTACCATATCGGCGAATTAATTCTTGAGATAATCTTCTAAGGTTATTGTCTGATAGTTCGGCTTCAGGGATAGATGCTAAAAAAGAATAAGTAAGTTCACCGTGATATGTTCGTAGAAATTTCTTTGGGTCTTCAGCCTTTCGTTCGTAAGTACTATTATACCAGCTACTAACGGCCAGCGTTTCTTTGATACAATTATGAACGGCAGATTTCTGGGTATTGTCTAAATGTATATAAGAGGCGGAAATTAAGTCCCTTAGGTAGTAATTAAGATATGTTCCTGTAGATG
>CAMPJM010000808.1 GCA_946886805.1 uncultured Flammeovirgaceae bacterium
GCCTTTATAAGAAAGGGCAATGGAAATCGGATATTCCAAGATGCTTCCTATCGTCAGCATGACAAAACGAAGCTTTTGCAGTTTGTTTGTTGCCATGCTGGAGGCTGCCCGTTTCGTATCTTCGAAATATTTAATTTAACAATCGAACTTATAAATAATCCTTCATTCTAAAAAATCTCTTGAGATATTACCACATTTTTTTCATCGGCAAACGTTAAAATGCTTGATAAGGATATATCTTAGAACTTTGGGTAAATCCTTAATTCTATTTAAAACCGTAATAATAAAAGAGAACTACAAAGTAAATCTTAAAAAGCTCCCTGCGAATAATAACAACATGCAGATATGCTTGTTCAATATAACAATCAAATCAATTTTTCGGCAGGCTTTTAATCAATAAATACATCGACGCAGCAATCCCCACAAAAGAAAGAATAAGGACGAATACAGGCTTCCCATCCATAAACTTATCATCTAATTCTAAACCTCCCCAAACAGCCAGGCCTATTACAAAGCACATTTGAAAAGCCAACCCCGAATACCTTAAATACCCCTTAAGCGGATTTTGCTCCTTGTTCGTCTGCTTGTCTGAGGGTTTTATTCTCTGATTTTCTTGATTCTTCTCGTTGTGCAATGTTTATTTCTTTAATTGATACGCCCATTTTAACGCCACCATTGAAAGTTGCACCAGACTCAACAATCAATTTATTGGTAGTAATTTCACCGTGAATGATTGCTGTAGGCTTTAACACCAAAAGTTCGGTCACTTCCAATTCCCCTTTCACTTCTCCTTCTATCTCAGCATTTTGCGCCAAAATGTTGCCATCTACATGGGAGGAAGGTCCAAGAACAACTTTAGATTTAGATTTAATGTTTCCGATTACTTTTCCTTCAATTCTGATATTGCCAAAAGTTTCTATACTTCCTTCCAACACGGTTCCTTTCCCAATATTGTTGCTCGAATCTTTAATCTGTTCTGCTACTTTTTTTTCTTCTTTGTTTGTAAACATGATATATTAATTTTTAAAATGACACAAAATCCTCTGGATCTACCGGATTACCATTATACCAAAACTCAAGATGCAGATGTGGCCCCGTTGTGAGCTCACCCGTATTCCCGATTATCGCAATAATATCACCGGCATTTATAAAACTCCCTGTTTTCTTTAATAATGCTGAATTATGCTTATATACAGATATTAAATTATTTCTATGCTGAACCGCTATCACATACCCTGATTCTTGGTTCCAATCCGCAAAAACTACAGTTCCATCCGCAACAGCCTTGATTGGTTCATTTTTCTTGGCTACTATATCTACACCAAAATGCTCTGCTTTTGGGTTATATGGAGACGAAACGATCCCTGAAATCGGGGAAAAGAAATAAGTTTCCTGAAGCTCTCCTGTATTCCTTCCGCCCACTACACTGTATAAAACCTCATCTTCTTCTTCAAATTCTTTCCTGAACTGATTATCAATTTCAGCTATGTTTTTTATTTCAGTATCCTTATTCAAAGCATCCAAAGCATCAGATTCCTGCTCCGCAATTCTATTTTCTTCCGTTACAATCCCATCGCCCTCTACTATATTCTGAAAATTCTGAATGAACTGTTCTTTTCTGTCCATTTCCAGAACAAGAGAATCGATCTGCATGGTTAAAGCAATCAACTGTCTGTTGGCTTCTACCTCTGCATGGCGCGGGTCAAACCATTGGCCAAGAATACTGCTTACCAGATATAAGCTTATTCCAAGAAAAATGATGAATAACGATAAGAAAAAAACTATTAACTTTGCATAATTAAAACTAAAAGTTGTTTTTTCAGCAAAATTTTCTTCATTGCGTATTATCAACAGGAATCTGTTCGTTAATCTACTAGATAAAGTTTTTCTCGATTTCAATATTTGATTGATCTTAGATAAGTAATATCAACAAAAATATATATTATTAACAGACCAATAAAGTTAATTGCGTTAATAACACCTAATTTTCGTTTCACTGTAATAAAAATAGGCTTTTTGCTTGAAAACCAGTAAATTTCACTTCCCATACATCTTGCCAGTAGTTCTCTTCCTGGCACTACTTATCTCTGGTTGTTCTTCAGAAAAGAAAACTTTGGTGAGCAGATCCTACCATAACTTGACTGCTCATTATAACGCCTATTTCCTTGCAAACGAAAGAATGAAGGAAATTGAAGCTGCCTACTGGGAAAATAACGATGACAACTATTACAATATTCTCAGAATTTTTCCCAAAGTAGATACGGTAACCGCCAATGCACTAAAAGAACCCCTCGACGACTGTATTAAAAAGGCATCAATTGCAATACAAAACCATAAAAATAGCAAATGGGTGGATGATAGCTATGTTTTGGTGGGCAAAGCACGGTACTATAGTGCCGACTTTGTGAATGCTATAGAAACCTTCAAATTTGTGAATGTGGAGAGCGAAAATGATGATGATACAAGACACGAAGCCCTCGTATTTTTAATGCGAACATTCATAGATTATAATGAACAAAATAATGCTATTGCAGTATCTGATTTTTTGAGGAAAGAAAAGCTAAATAAAAATAATTTAAAAAATCTTTACCTCACCCGGGGATATTTGTACCAACAAAGGGAAGATTATAGCAATATGGTCAAAAAC
>CAMPJM010000809.1 GCA_946886805.1 uncultured Flammeovirgaceae bacterium
TTCTCATCTTCATGCTTCAATGCAAAATCTCGAAAGTAGTATTTCAAGAAAACAATACAGACGACATCTTCCAATACCTGAGCTTCGTCGTTGGAGCTTAATCCTTTCTTTAGAAGTAAATTTGAAACCTGGTTTATTGCATCGGCAGTATAGCCGTTTTGCAACATAATATCACCAGCAATTTTCGCATGCATTTCATTGAGCTTACTCCTCCACCGAAAATACCCTGCCCTGTCGGCAGGAAAAGAGTTTCTCGCAATTTCCCACCGTTTAATATGCTGACTGCGAGCCGCTAATTTCAAAGCCTCTGGTGCCTGGGGCATAAAATCCATTAAACACGCGCTCATTCTTTGGGCGTAAAGCAATTCCTTGGGAATCTTTTCTCCCTGGTACGTATCAACGTTGGGATCTTGTGCATTTACCTCGTCAAATGCTTCAATGGTTTTATTAAATCTGAGTGAGTCCATAAAATAATTTTACCAATTATACAGAATTTTTGAGTTCGGTCACAATTGTCAATTTAAACACTTAGGGAAATCGCCTCTAAGATATTCCGAATTAAACGAAACACGGCTCCCGATCATTAGTACCCGTCCGTATGGACGGATGAGTAGTTCATTGGAGCTTCTTTCACTTTTTAAAAGCGACCTCCCTATTTAAATAGTTTATTAAAATTTTTAGAAAAGTATTTTTATTTCATTAAAATTTTTACTAACTTTCGCAAAATGCTTAAAATGAATCTATCCTCAGCTCCCATTAATTTTGACACCTATAGCAATGTGGAGAAGAAGCAATTTTTTTTGAAGTTAAGGGTTATAAAGCATTTATACATTGCGGGTCCCACCTCGGTATTGGGAATATGCAGAGAATTGGCAACCAGCTCCCCTACTATTATGCAAATTCTCAATGAGCTATTAAAGGAGGATCAAGTAGAAAAATACGGTCAGGGAGAATCCATAGGAGGAAGAAAGCCAGACCTTTTTAGACTTAAAGACGACACTCTATATGTTTTAAGCATCCATATGGAAAAATTTCGGATCCGCATGGTAATTTTAGACAGCAATCATAATCACGTCTCTGACATCAAAAGCTTTCCCATAGAAATTTCCAAAGATTTATCCACTATTGATGAAATATACGCCAAAGCGAATGATTTGATAGAAAAATCCGGAATTGATGCCTCCAAATTCTCAGCGGTTGGCATAAGTATGCCTGGATTGATTTCCGGATATGGAGGCGAGAACTACACCTATTTTCTGACAAAAAAAGAATCCAAGTCCATCACGGCAATTCTTCGAGAAAAATTTAATAAACCTGTTTTTATTCAAAATGATGCAAAGGCTATTACTTTGGCAGAAAGATATTTTGGCCAGGCACAAAGTAAAAAAGAAGTGCTGGTGCTTTCTGTGGATTGGGGCATTGGTTTAGGAATAATGATGGATTATTCTTTAAGAAGCGGAACTTCTGGTTTCGCAGGAGAATTTGGTCATATCCCTATGGTAGATGACGGTTTGCTTTGCCATTGTGGCAAAAAAGGCTGTCTTGAAACAATTGCGTCAGGTGCAGCGCTGACCAGGATGATCCGCGAAGGTTTGAAGGGTGGGCAACCCTCCATATTAAATCAAAAGCCTTTAGAAAAAATCGAAACAGAAGAAATAATAGATGCAGCAAATATGGGCGATCAGTTTGCAATAGAAATGTTATCTAAAATCGGATTTAGCCTCGGAAAAGGCTTATCGGTTTTGATCCAATTGTTTAATCCGGAATTGATCATTATCGGTGGAAAAATGGCTGCTGCAGGGCAGTATATTACTACTCCCGTTCAGCAATCAATTAATACTTATTGTATGACACAGCTAAGAGAAAAAACTAAAATAGAGCTTTCGCAATTAGGAGAAAATGCCGGTTTGAAAGGCGGAGTAGCGATAGTGATGGAAAACCTCTTTTTAGATTTATTTGAAGACACAACCAAAACCTCTAAATAAGAAGCAAAATTATGTCGGTTGAAATTTTAAACGAAATATACAGATAAAAAAATAAAACAATGGCAAGACTAAACCTCCTCGAAGAAACCCGATACGAAAAACTTCCTGTTACAGTTTTTCCTGATCAGGATATCGCATCCCGAAAAGTGGCACAACGAATAGCAGATCTAATAAGAGCTAAACAACAGAAAGGCGAAAACGCTGTGCTGGGCCTGGCAACAGGTGCAACCCCAATAGGTGTATATGCTGAATTGGTGAGACTGCATAAAGAAGAAGGCCTGAGCTTCAAAAATGTTATTACATTTAACCTGGATGAATATTATCCTATGAACCCACAATCGGTGCAAAGTTATGTGGCCTTCATGAAAGACCATCTTTTCGACCATGTGGATATAAATATGGACAATGTTAACATCCCGGATGGTACCCTAAATCTGGAAGAAATCCATAATTACTGTCTGGAATATGAGCAAAGAGTAAGTGCAATTGGCGGGCTGGACCTGCAAATATTGGGAATTGGACGAACAGGTCATATAGGATTTAACGAACCAGGTTCTGCACCAAATTCCGGAACCAGACTGGTTACCTTAGATGACCTAACAAGAAGAGATGCTTCCAGAGATTTTGGAGGCAAAGAAAATGTACCTACCAAAG
>CAMPJM010000810.1 GCA_946886805.1 uncultured Flammeovirgaceae bacterium
TCACTTATCTCTCCCGGATCTACGTCCTTAGTCTTTTTGCTTTGGCTGGACACGTAGTCATCTATTTTTATAGGAAGTCCGTTTTGATCTATAGAAAAGGCAAAAGGCTCAAATTCCTTTTCTCTCATTTCTTCGGGTTCTACTATTGAAATGTCTTTGTTTTTAGAATCTTTGGTTACACTGATAACCGCCTCAGCTTTATTTAATATCTCGCTACCTAAATGGCCTCTTAAATTGCTGTCTTTTTTGTTCTGATGAAGCACACAAATAATATGGATATTGTGTTCACCGCTCCAACTAAGTAGCTTAGTGCTTAATTCTGTGGCTTCCTGTGGGCTGTTAATGTCAAAGGCTAAATCCCTTATTCCATCAATGACTACTATTTTGGGTTTTTCCGTTTCTATGACATATTTAATAACTTCTTCCCTTACTTTGGTATCGTAGTTTCTAAGCTGTAGATATTGCACTCTGTCTTCTATTTCTGCCTTAGAAAGTCCGGATAATTGGTGTATTCTGTTATAGACGTTTTGACAATGATAGGTTCCTTGTTCCGTGTCAGCTATTAAAATCTTATCACTCTTTTTAAGGGATGAATAAACGAATGAATAACTATCTGACAAAATTGAGCCTATGACATAAGATACCAAAAAGCTCTTACGTGACTTAGCTTTACCAGAAATAGCGATAAAATTACCTGCTGTTCCTACAATGTATTTTTTGGCGTTTATTGGATTACTTATATCTTGGAATCCAAAGCAAATATCTGGAGGCTTAATATCACTGAATATCGAAAGTTTGGCCTTTTTTATTAATTCCTCAATTGGGCTCCTCTCTCTTTTTGCTTCCCTCGCTTCCACTTTTGTAGGATTTAATTCTTTTAAAGCCTGCGTTGTGACTTCACTCATATTAATTCCCGCTTTTTGGGAACATAAATTGTAAAAGGATGCAAGGGATACCGAACCGTTTCTTTTTCTAAGTGCCTCATTAAATTTTTCGTTTGATTCGTCTGGGTTATAGGCAGGGTGGAAACTACTTGCCGCTAAAAAGTGACGTCTACCATTTTCCCCGAGTTCCGCAAGTGCAAAAGCTGCGGTTGTCCAATCGTTATAGGTGTCGGTAACATCGGAAGACAATTGACTGAAAATAATTTCAAGTTTTTGATATTCCAGCTCATAATTATCTACATTATTAATTTTTTTTGAATGATCCACCTTCATACTAATAGTGGGCTTCTCGGGCAATGCGAATTGAGTTACTCCCATGTTACTATTAGATTTTCGGTTAATAATGGATTAAGAAAGATATTTGGATCGTAAGGGAGGAAACAAGCTCTCGAAACATCACTACATTGTTTGTCTATACAATCAACAGGGATTTTGTATTTCTCTATCAGGTAGTCTCTAATTGCCTCGTAGAATAACTTCTGTTTATCTGGATCTGGTTCTATTTTAATAATTAGCTTTAAACCGTTTCCATTAGGAGAGGTAAAGACCATCACAGTATGGGTGTCTTTTGATAAATCCTCCCTCACTTTGTTAAGATCTGGAAGCTTATCAATGTCAATGCATATTAATCCGGAATGCTCTATAAGATTTGCGTTTGACCTTTCCCGGAATAGTCCTGAAAAAGTAGCATAAGAGAAATTACCAGCTTTGTATTGCCTATTCTTAGCCGGGTCTTTTATTGCTCTTAAAGTCTCTGTTTGCTTTTTATACTTAGGGTATCTAATTGCTTTGTAGACGTGGAGTAAATCAGTATGAACCGGGTTACTTGTGTTTCTGACATCCCCAGGAAACACGCTAATTCTACTTTGAATAGTATCATCAAATGTAGGGTTCCAATTTGCGGGCAAATCATCTTCATCAATTATGATTTCATGGCTGTTGGTAAACTTTTGGAGTCTGTACATCATTGTGGGTCCTCCTTCCAGTCTATAATACTGTAGTAGCTCACGCTTCTATTGGTGGTCCTGCATTTTGCTGTGAATGCTATCTTAACTGCTTCTGATCTAACCAAGTCATATAATGACCGGGTGATATTGGACCTTTCTTTATTAACGGCATGCATAAGCATTCGACTTGTACAAGGCTGCAGCTCTCTGATGGCTTTTAGAACTAAGGGCTTTTCTCTTTGTGGTATGCCTTCCTTGTTGATCTCTTTCCAGCACTGTTTAGAAGTCTCTGAAACATTGGTTTTCTTTGGTTGTTTGTTCCTTGCTTTTTTGTTATTTTTACGTCGTCCCATAATGATTTTAGTTAATGCCTGGCTCCTGGAAGAGCTGGGCATTTTGTTGGTTATCCTCTAATTTTTTTTTATGAGCGTTTTTCTGCACGTGGCGTGATCTTATGCATCTTGTCTATCAAGCAGGTTTATAATATCCTCTATCATAAAATAAGGTTTTCTATTAATGTGCTTTGGCTTTATTTTTCCCTCATTGATTAAGGTGTAAATAAAATGCCTAGAGCAATCAAGAGCCTTAATGGTTTGATTCAAGGATAGAAAAGGAACGGTGTTGGTATCGTTTTGTAAATTTTCCATTTGTCTAATATTGTATTTTGAACTTATTCCAAAGGTAAATTATTAGGCAAAGGGGGTGGGGGAAAAGTGCGGGGTTAGTGGTTTTCCCTATTTATAATAT
>CAMPJM010000811.1 GCA_946886805.1 uncultured Flammeovirgaceae bacterium
AAACCTTATTACTACAGTGTGTATTTAGCCGATCACGATGTGACAACTGAAATAACGCCGACAGAAAGGGCGGCGATGTTCCGCTTTACGTTTCCTGACAGTGAAAACTCATTCATTGTTACAGATGCTTTTGATAAAGGGTCTTATGTAAAAATTATTCCCGAAGAGAATAAAATAGTTGGCTACACAACCCGAAATTCCGGGGGCGTTCCAGATAATTTCAAAAATTACTTCGTGATTGTTTTTGATAAACCCTTCTCTTATTTTGCGACCGTTAAGGATGGAAAAATTACAGAGAAAGAAAAGGAATTTAAAGGCAACCATGCAGGAGCAATCATTGGTTTCTCAACCTCAGCTAAAGAGCAAGTACATGCACGTGTGGCTTCTTCTTTTATCAGCGAAGAGCAGGCAATGATTAATCTTAAAGAGCTGGACGATTCTGATTTTGATGAAATTGTAACCAGTGGAAAGCAACGTTGGAATGAAGTGTTAGGAAAAATTAAGGTAGAAGACGATAATATTGACAACCTCAGAACATTTTATTCTGCTTATTATCGATCGGTTCTATTCCCGCGGAATTTTACGGAAATTGATGCTGATGGTAATATTGTCCATTACAGCCCATACAATGGCAAAGTACTGCCAGGTTACTTATTTACCGATACAGGATTTTGGGATACCTTTCGAAGCCTGTTCCCATTCCTGAATTTCCTATACCCTTCTGAAAATGCGAAAATGCAGGAAGGTCTTGTAAATTCATATAAGGAAAGCGGATTTCTTCCTGAGTGGGCAAGCCCCGGACACCGGGATATTATGGTGGGAAACAACTCTGCGTCTGTTGTTGCCGATGCTTACCTGAAAGGCTTGCGCGGATATGATATTGAAACCTTGTGGGAAGCACTTAAGCATGGAGCTAATAATGTGCATCCTGAAGTTTCCGCTACGGGAAGAAAGGGTTATAAGTACTATAATAAATACGGCTATATTCCAAACGATGTGGATGTTGACCAAAATGTTGCCCGAACTCTGGAATATGCCTATAACGACTGGACGATCTATCGCTTAGGGAAAGCGCTTAATAAGCCGAAGAAAGAAATTGAGATCTACGCAAAAAGGGCCATGAATTATAAAAATCTGTATTTGCCGAAAAATAAATTAATGGCCGGACGCGAGAGCGATGGTTCTTTTTCCGATTCTTTTAAGCCTACTGATTGGGGACGTGATTTCACAGAAGGAAACAGCTGGCACTACTCCTGGTCCGTTTTTCATGATCCTCAGGGATTAATGGATCTAATGGGCGGAAAAAAGGAATTTGTAAACATGCTTGATTCTGTGTTTATCATTCCTGGCTCAAGAGGCATGGACAGCCGCTCAATGATTCATGAAATGCGTGAAATGCAGGTGATGGACATGGGCCAATATGCGCATGGTAACCAGCCTATTCAGCACATGGTTTATCTGTATAACTATGCCGGAGAACCCTGGAAGACGCAATATTGGTCACGAGAAATCATGGACAAGCTTTATGCTGCAACGCCCGATGGATATTGTGGCGACGAAGACAATGGGCAAACTTCCGCTTGGTATGTTTTCTCCGCTTTGGGTTTCTACCCAGTTTGTCCGGGTAGCAACGAATATATTATAGGCTCTCCGTTGTTTAAGTCTGTGAAAGTTGAATTGGAAAACGGGAAAGAAATAGAGATAACAGCAGAGAACAACTCAGCAGAAAATCGCTATATCGCTGAAATGAAACTAAATGGTAAAAAATACACAAAAAATTACCTGACCCATGAAGACTTAATGAAAGGGGCAAAAATCGAATTTGTGATGAGTCCTGTTCCGAATAAAAGCAGAGGAATAGATGAAACAGACTTTCCTTATTCTTTCTCAAACGAAAAGTAATAGGGAGAGAAATTATTAATGAAGTTTTCAGTTGGCTTTAAACACAAATGGAATGCCTATAAATTTGTCATAAGCAAAATAAGGATTGTTCAAGATTTTCATTTGCGACCCTGAAAGGGTCGAATATTAATAGCCCCGGGTGTCAACCCGGGGCTATTAAAACAGAAGGTGGGAGTTTTGGCGATTTTTTTGCCCTTTAAAGCAAAAAAAATGACAAAACATCATCAGCGAAACTTCAATATATTAAATCATGGTTTCTTAATCTGATAAATAAATAAGAATGAAGAGAATAATATTTGTGCTTTTGGTATTTGTACTCTCTGGAGTTCAGGCTTCGGCAGCGGAAGAATTGACTGTTGCATCCTTCAATATTCGTAATGACAATTCTTCCGATTCCGTCAATGGTAACGGTTGGGAACAGCGTCTCCCCGTAATCTGTGACCTGATACGCTTTAATAATTTCGAAGTTTTTGGTGCGCAGGAGGTGTTGCATAATCAGTTGCTTGATATGCTAGACGGCCTTCCTGGGTATGATTACGTGGGCGTTGGTCGCGACGATGGAAAAACAAAAGGAGAATATGCGCCGATTTTCTATCAGAAAGATAAGTTTAAAGCTTTGGAATCGGGGAATTTCTGGTTGTCGGAGATCACCGATAGACCCAACAAAGGATGGGATGCCGCTTTGCCCCGGATTTGTACCTGGGCAAAGTTTAAAGACCGTGAGACGGACTTTGA
>CAMPJM010000812.1 GCA_946886805.1 uncultured Flammeovirgaceae bacterium
TTTGAAAATGGGCAACCTACTGAGTTTGAAGACTTTCTTACTGGATTCCTTATAAACGATGGCAGGACACATATTGGCAGACTCGCTGGACTCGCTATCCATACTGATGGTGCTCTTTTAATTTCTGACGACACAAACGGAATTATATATAAAGTATCCTATGATTAACTGTAAACCAACTATAATTAACAACGTATAAATATTCCTGATCCTTTTAATGAGTTATCCGTCTGACGGTTGAAAAAACCGTACTGACGGAAATAACGGTTTCTTATGGAGCAACAAGATTGAATTTAAACCACATAGCTCCTCAAAAAACAATTACCTCCAGGCGCTGTCCCCTGACAGCGCTAAATACCAAAAGAAAGCACCAAGGCGGTTTTTGCCAACGAAAGCTGTCCTTGGTCCTCCTGTCTCTTCCTCTGCAAAAGCATCCTGTCAGGGGAGGGGACAGGACGCGGATAGAAAATTTAAACGGAGCTCAAATTCCGCAATAAGTTTATATTATTTAAAAAGTACCATCAAGGCATATATGTAATATTGTTCTCATTGATTGTTAAATCTTTCCGATTTTAAATAGCACTTTTGTTTGATAACATAGTGTCAATTAATTCTAATGCTTGATAGTGAACTCTATTTAATAACCACCATAGGAATAAAATGCCTTAAATGATATGAATAAGGTAATTGTAATCATTTTTTTAAGTCTCCTCCCTACTTTTACTTATGGCCAAAGTTTTAATAAACTATTAAAAAACGGAAGTAAACATTACAAAAAAGGGGAAATCAACAGAGCTTTAGATTATTACCTGAAAGCAGAAAAAATAGAGCCTGGAAATGTAGAACTGAATCTTCATATAGGAAGAGCATATCTTTTAAGTGATTATAAGCATTATTCCCTTTCCTATTTAACAAAGGTTAGAAAGTTAGCCCCTCAGTTAGATCCAAATATCGAATTTTACTTAGGAATGTCCTGCCAGTACAACTACATGTTTGAAGATGCTATAAAGCATTTCGAGGCATACGGCGAAGCAAACAGAAGCGAAATGGAATTTGTACTTCAAAAAATTCAGGAGTGTAAAAACGCAGATTCTCTGATCAGGGAACCTGTTGCTGTAGACATTATAAATTTAGGATCCTTAATAAATTCCCCCGATCAGGATTATGTACCCATTATTACCCCCGATGAGTCTGTTTTAATATTTACTTCCAGAAGGGAAGGCTCAACGGGAGGAAATCTTACAAGCGATAATGAGTTGTATGAAGATATTTATATTTCCCATAATATAGGCGGCCAATGGATTCAGTCCCAACCCATTAGCAATAACATAAATACCAAATTCCATGATGCTACAGTTGCAATAACTGCGAATGCGAAAGAGCTCTACATCTACAGAGAAGAGGGGGAAGGGAATATTTTCCACTCCGTATTTGATGGAAAAGAATGGAGCAACCCCCAACCCTTACCTTATCCTATCAACACAGGTTATTGGGAAACAGCGCTATCGGTTACGCCAAATGGAAAGAAGATTTTTTTTGCAAGTGACAGACCCGGTGGACAAGGTGGCTTAGACATTTATACCAGTGAATTACAAGATGACAATACATGGGGCTTACCTGTAAATCTCGGCCCGAAAATTAATACTTATGGGCATGAAGATTCTCCTTATATTCACCCTGATCTTCAAACCTTATTTTTCAGTTCCAACAGCCATCCGGGGCTTGGGGGTTACGATGTTTTTCAAAGTGAGTGGGAAGACGGGGAATGGCAAAAGCCGACAAATTTAGGCTATCCTATAAATTCACCTGATAATAACTTCCACTTCATAATGGCCAAAGACCGGAAACATGCTTATTATTCTTCTATTCAGGATGGTGGAAAAGGCAAATCGGATATTTATAGAATCTCTTTTTTAGACGAGACTTTAAAACCCCTTCTGGAAGCTCCGCGTGTCAACACTATTAATAATGTCTATACCAAAGAAGACAGTCTTTCTGCAGTTGCTTATTATTCAGGCCAACTGGTGGACTCCGAAACAGGAAAAACGTTGGAAGGGATAGTTACAATTTCTCATAACAATACGGGGGAGAAAATAGCAGAAATGACCTCTAATCTTGATGGAACTTTTACCGTAATCATAGCTGATGCAGGCATTTACGGCTTAAGTGCAGAAGTTGACGGCTATCTTATTAATTCCAGAAAAATCAAGCTTACCAAAAAGAAGGAACAACAAAAATTGGTGACAAAAATCAAAATGAATCCTTTAAAAGTGGGATCCACTACCATTATGTCGAACATCTTTTTTGATACGGGAAAATCCAGTATTAGGACTGAATCAATCGCAGAGTTGGATAAGATGAAAGAATTCCTTCTTAAATCGCCTAATCTGAAATTGAGAATAAACGGCCACACCGATAACGTGGGAAATGCGACCATCAATAAAATCCTTTCAAAGAAACGCGCTCAATCTGTCATGGATTATTTGGTGCAGAACGGCATTTCAGAAGACCGCCTATCAGTGATGGGCTACGGTCAGGAAAGACCTATTGTTTCCAATGACGATGAAATAGACGGCAGGGAACTAAACCGAAGAACGGAAATTGAGGTAGTTTCCTTTTAATTACCATCCTC
>CAMPJM010000813.1 GCA_946886805.1 uncultured Flammeovirgaceae bacterium
AATTAAGGTAATAATCACGAATATGTTCAAATATTCAAGATGGGTTTTGAAGCTTAGGACCTTTTAATTCGCTCGGGCTTGGCAATCAAAATGGATCTTCATGTGAGGGGGCAGTCTTTGCTTCAATCTTTATAACTGGAAATTTACTGATTCAAGGCTATCATTATTTGAAACATCTTTCAATGCGGTTTTCTTGGATCAAGCGGAAAAGTTGTGGGGTAATCTGAGATCAAATAATATTTCTGTGGCCCGGAATTTTTTACAGGCACATTGAAGAGCTTCTACCTAGAGTCAAATTAGTCTTGCTAAATATTGAGTCTGAAAGCAGTTGATTTCCATTTGTCCTCGCCGGACGGGCTCTCGAGAGAAACCTCGGGACAAAAAAATCAAGGCTGCATCCATTTGAATTCAGGGGTGCCAATATTCACTCCCCACTTCTCCGCTTGATCAGTCTTCTTAAAAAAAACCCTCTACCGAACAAGATTCAATAGAGGGGTTTAACTATTCCAAACTTTTATTGCAAGAACTTAGGCAATAATTGCGTATAAGTTTATTCGTAATTATTTAAATAGGACAGGACGATAACTTTCAAGATTATTTAAAACAGTTGAAATGCCTTTTGATACCGAAAATAATGCGTTTGGGTCCTGAAGAACAGGGATTTTAACTTTTGCTTCCAACCTCTCTTTTAATCCTCTCAACAGAGAACCGCCGCCGGTTAAATGAATGCCGTTTTTATAAATATCTCCAGAGAGTTCGGGAGGGCATTCTTCCAATGTGCGCAGGATGGCCTGCTCTATTTTTATAATGGTATTATTTAAAATATAAGCTACTTCTAAATGATCAATAAGAATTCCTTTGGGTATTCCAGTAATTGAGTCCTTGCCGATTACGTGAAGGGGTTCGGGTGCGCCTTCGAGGATTTCATGTGCAGCTCCTACCTTTATTTTTACATCTTCAGCCATATTGAGGCCGATATCCATGTTGTAATTCTTTTTAAAATACTTCTGTATATCGTCGTCAAAGGAATCGCCACCTACTTTTATCGAATGGTAATTTACAATTCCGGAAAGTGAAATAACCACAGCCTCTGTAATTCCTCCTCCTATGTCTATCAGGAATTGCCCTTCTGGTTCACGTATATCTAAACCTATTCCAATTGCAGCTGCCAACGGTTCAAAAAGAAGAAAAGTTTTAGAGGAATTAAATTGATCGAGCGTATCGCGAAGCGCCCTCCGTTCAACTTCCGTAGTTGAGTAGGGAACGCCGGAAATAACGTAGTCGAAACCTGAGAAGAAAATTCTTTTGGGATAAACATTTCTGATCAGGGCATGCAACATTTTGCTGGCAGAGTTAAAATCTGCAATCACACCACCCTTTAAAGGTTTAATTACTTTTAAAGCTCTTGGGGCTTTGCCCAGCATCTGGTAGGCTTCTTTCCCTACCGCTCTCACGGAGCTGTTATTATGATTAAATACTACAAAGCTAGGTTGAGACAAAGGCTTGTTTACCTTATCTGTTAATATCGTATTGTTATTTCCAAGGTCTATTGCCACGCTATGGCCCCTTGTAAAACCGAAATTTTTCATCAAGTATATTTTATTCCTAACAGGCTTCTAAAATAAGACACCTCCTTTTTTTACATTATTAGACTCATAAATTATGCCACTATGAGTCTAATAATGTAGGGGGAAATATATTTCCAAAAGGTAAATTTAGGAAGAAGAGTCCTATTCTAAAATCTGCTAAGCGACTATTACAAGTCTTATGTAATGTAGACCTATAAATGATAATCTCCGGCCGATTCGGGCTGGTAGATTATTTTTTCTATTAGAAATGAATTTTTACCATTGCCACCTATCCAGGCAAATTCATCCCCTTGGGAATGTCCAAACATGGATGCGCCTATGGGACTGAAAATAGATATTTTGTTGTTTGATATATCCACAGCATCAGGATACACCAACTCAAAAGTAAAGGTCTTATTCATCAGTAAATTTTTAACTGCTACTTTTGAGTTCATAGTTACTACCGTAGGGGGGACTTTTTTTGGATCTATTGGTTTTAGATTTAGTTTTTCCTCTACTATTTTAATATTGTTTTTAAGCTCAAATGTATTTTGCTTTTTGGTAAAGAAGTTTTGTAACCTCTTCTGATCCATTTTTGTAATTGTAATGGTGTTATCTATTGTTTTCATATTTTTTGAATTTTTTATAAATGATTTTTTGAATAATCTATGGTTGATTAAACACTTGTTACTGCCCGGAAAAAAAAATAATGGAAGTTTTATTGAGTAGAACTATATTAATATATTTCTACTCAGCAAAGAAATAAAAGCTTTCTGAGGTAGGGAATTAGTTGCCTTATTTAAAATAAGTAAAAACATTTCTGACTATAAATTAATCGCTTTACCAAATATACGGATTTTTTTTCATATGGATACAAAATTGTTTTATGAGCAGCATCATAAAATGTAAGTTTCCACATGAGTAACTTTGAATTGATTAGAAGCTTCTTTTAATATAAAAAGTTCAAAGTTATGTTGACTATAAATTCAGATGACAAGGCATTAGAAGAATTGGTGATAGGGCAAATTAAAAAAGTTTATGATCCGGAAATCCCCTTAGATGTG
>CAMPJM010000814.1 GCA_946886805.1 uncultured Flammeovirgaceae bacterium
CTTTTTAGTTTAGCTATCTCCTCTTGCAATTGGCTAATCACTTTTACCAATTCGTCTATCCGATTATTCTGATCAAGTTTATCTAAATTTGCTTCTTCAATCTGGCCTTGTTGTTCTTTCATTGCTTCGACTAACAACGGAATAATAGAAGTATAATTTATTCCTTTCATTTCCTCAGGGTTCTCAGGAACATAAACTAGTTCAGGTGCAACCTTTAGAACATCGTCGGCAATAAAACCTGTTTGTATTTTCCCTTTTTGATCATCTATCAATTTATAATTTACACCTTGTAATGATTTAATTTTATCTAACGGGTTATCAAGATTGACAATATCCTTTTTTAATCGTTTATCGGAACTTTGAATAGTTCCACCCTCTGTTAATATCTCATAGCCAGCTGGTACTCTCAATCTTATATTACCTTGATCCGATTGTATATACATGTCCCCGTTAATTGTTGAACCTTTTCCAATATATCCCGCTCTAGTCGTATTGTCTGGCATATAAAAATCAATGAAGGCATTTGTTCCGGTTCGATTTACAATTGATAATATGCTTAATTCTGTTGTTTCCCCTTCACTTACAATTCTTTTCCATTCCCCCCAATTTCCACCCGCCTTTGTTCTTTTATATGTGGCGTTATTTGCAAAATCTGTCGATGTTTGAATTGCATACAACTGATTGTGCCTTATGACTGTTACGTATCGCCATTGATGAGTAGAACCAGGTGAGGCATTGGGAATACTAGCACCCATATAAAACCCCGTTTTATCTATATTATTCCAATCTGAAAAGACTTGTATGGCATTAACTCCATCACTTACGGGATGCAAATCTGCTGCTGAAAAAGGAGTTCCATTTATGTGTAGAGCAGAAATATTCACCGTTCCATTTACATCCAGATTATAAGCTGGTGTTTGAGTACCTATGCCCACATTTCCTGTCTCTAAATACACGTCATCATTAGAGGCAGAATATGACCACTGGCTTAGTGGCACCCACTGGTTGTCAATATAATAAAAATAACTATTGACACTGGTATCGAAAACCAAAAGCGAAGTGGCCGGTGAAACGATAGCCTCCCTCTCTTGAGTGGTCATTCGGGGGATCAATAAGCCTTTGTCGGTAGCACTTAGATCAAGAACGGCAGATGGATCCGGGGAATCATTGTCAAACCCAATTTGGCAATAGGTCGAGGAGAATGATAAAAAAACAAGGAGTATAATTTGTAGAAGTGTTTTCATAAGTCAATCACAGAATGTGTTACTAGTTTAGCGTTCCATTTACCTCACCTATTTCCTCTTGATAAGTCTTTAATAATTGTAGCAATTTTTCTGTTTGATTTTTCTGCTGGATAATTTTCAAATTTAGTTCGTCAATCTGAACCTGTTGTTCTTTAATTGCTTCAACTAATAATGCCGTCGTTTGCGAATAATTAACACTTTTCATCTGCTCTGGATTTTCAGGTACGATAACCAGCTCGGGAACAACGTTTAATAAATGATCAGCAACAAACCCCATATATCTTTTTTCCTTATCTCGAAGATCTTTGCGGGTAAAATAGACTCCCTCCATTTGTTGGACTTTAACTAGTGCGCTATCGATTCGAATAATATTATCTTTCAATCTTATATCTGACGTGGGTGTTATTGTTCCGTTCGAAACGATATTTCCCTTTGAATAAATTCCGTGTTGAGGGACACTTCCAATGTTAGGTGCATAGCTATTTGATACTAATACTCCCTCTGTTGCAATTTTTTGTGCTGTTCCACTTGTTTTGTGCATAAATGCAATATAGTTATCGTGTCTAATATTAGTTGTTACTATTTCCTCCCTCGTTTCATAATCCACCGATCTTTTCCATGCACCCCAAGTTCCAGCCATTTTGGCCCTTGTCCAGTTTGCTTTATGTGAAAAATCTGTTGCATATTGTACACAGTATAGATCATTGTGTCTAATTACAGTAACATATTTCCAACCATGTGCACCTGATAAATTCGGTGGTTGGTTTACCAAGTTATGCCCCATGTAAAAACCTGTATTTCCGTAATCATTCCAATCATTATATGCCGTTATAGCAGCCACTCCATTTGATACAGGATTCAAATCTGCTGCTGAAAAAGGTGTCCCGTTTATATTTAGAGCAGACGTGTTTATTGATCCATTAACATCAAGTTTATAGGCCGGGCTACCTGTACCGATTCCAACATTTCCGGTCTCTATATAAATATCATCATTAGAAGCAGAAGATGACCACTGGCTTAGTGGCACCCATTGGTTGTCAATAAAATAAAAATAATTATTGACACTGGTATCGAAAACCAAAAGCGAAGTGGCCGGTGACACAATAGCTTCCCTTTCTTGAGTGGTCATCCGGGGGATCAATAAGCCCTTATCGGTAGCACTTAGGTCAAGAACGGCAGATGGATCCGGGGAATCATTGTCAAACCCTACCTGCCCGTACGTATAGAAGGAGGATAAAAAAACAAAATAGATAATTTGGATAAGTGTTTTCATTTGTTTTATAGGAAATGTTAGTTTATTTTAACTTTCTTTAGCGCATCAATTTCCTCCTGCTGTTTCTTAAGTAGCTTATGCAATTCTTCTGTTTCATTATTTTGCTCTTTTACAT
>CAMPJM010000815.1 GCA_946886805.1 uncultured Flammeovirgaceae bacterium
TATGACACCATTTGTGGAAGCTAACCATAAAACCCCCTGCTTATCTTCCTGAATATCTATGATTACACCCGTGTTTAGTCCTTCTTCTCCACTATAGTTCTTAAAGGTTTTTTCTTCCTTATCAAAAGAGGTGATTCCACCACCGTCTGTTCCAATCCAAATTTTTCCATTATCCGATTCGTGAAAGGAGGTAATGGTATTGTTACCAAGTTCTTTGGAAATAGCATTTT
Organism: uncultured Flammeovirgaceae bacterium; assembly: GCA_946886805.1. Next base: position 231 of record CAMPJM010000815.1, read on the forward strand.
CGACGGAAAAATGTCTAAAGGAATTCTTATTATCGTTGGTATAATACAAGCCATATTCACTGGAAGAAAACCAAAAATTCCCAAAGGTATCTTCAAAAAAAGATGAAATAGAACGGCACCCTGTCTTATTCTTTTTATACACCGGCTGTTTAAATTCCCGCAATTTGTTGGCTTCTTTATCAAGATAGTTTAGCTGTTCCTTTTCAGAAGCTACCCAGATATTGTTCTTCTGATCTTCATAAATGGCAATCACCAGGTTCTGCTCTCTCTGCACCGCATTATCATCAGATGCAATTTTATAGTGATGTAGAAGGGCACCCTCATTACTAAGCAAGGAGATTCCCCTGTCATAAGAACCTACCCATACATTATCTTCATGATCTACCATGATACTCCTTATCTTATTACTGCAAATGCTGGCTGGATTACCCTCCTCGTGAACATAATGGGTAAAAGTATCAGTATCGGGAGAGTATTTGTTTACACCACCTGCAAAGGTCGCTATCCATATGTTGCCTTTTTTATCACACGCCAACCCAAAAATCACGTCGTTGCTCAAAGAATTCGCTGATTCGGGATCAGGCAAATACCATGTGTAAGATTGCGTATCATGATTATACCTGGACAAGCCATAAGAGGTGCCCAACCATAAATTGCCTTCCTGATCTTCTATGATATCATTTACAGGTATTTTTTCTAATTCATCATGGATTTTGCATTTTAGAAACCTGTCCATTTCCCTGTCGTACAGATTGAGGCCATCAATGGTAGCGATCCATAATCTTTGTTTCGAATCTTCGAAAATTCGGTAGACAATATTATTAGCAAGACTATACTCGTTTTTCTCAGAGCTATGATATGTATTATAGTTGTATCCGTCCCATCTTATCAGACCTTCTGTGGAAGCCATCCATAAAAAGCCAAAGGAATCCTGATAGACAGAATTAATCATATCGGAAGGGAGGCCTTCATCACTGGAGATATTGTATATCTTCAAATTTTCTACCTGCCCAATTCCTAAAATAGGAGAAATAATCAACAGAAGATGAAGTAGAAATTTTAACATATGCCAAATTATCTTTGAGATAAGAAAAAGGAATAACAAATTAGTTATAAAGTTGCTGAATATTACGCTCATTCGTAAATATTATACCCAACAACATTGACGAATGTAATATTCAGGTTCTTTTTAAAAAAGAATAAGACAGGTAAGTAAACTAGAATGGCTGCTAAAGCCAACGTTTATTTCAATACTCTGTCGGAACTTCAAAAGGAAGAATTATTCCAAAGCTGTCTGACAGCGTCCAGGGATTTTCCCATCCCTAAGCAAAAACAAACATACTTTTCCAAAAATTTAATTAAATTCAATTTTTCAAATTTTTACCCTTAAGGCAATCACTATGTCAGGAAAGCACTTGTTTTCAATCTCTTTATGTGTACTCTGTTTTTATGCACCTAAACTATTTTCTCAGGACAAAAACAGCTATCCAACTCTTGGGAAAATCCACAGGATAGATGCGGAAGTCGATAAATTGATCTCGAAAGATGCCAAAATCGAAGTTTTAGCCTCAGCCTTTGAATGGACAGAAGGGCCTCTATGGATAAAAGATAGCAGTTATCTTCTTTTTTCGGACATACCCAACAACAGGATAATGAAGTGGAAAGAAGGGGAAGGGACAAGCATTTTTATGCAGCCTTCAGGCTACACCGGTGTTACCGACTATGGCTACGAGCCTGGCAGCAATGGCTTACTATTAGACGACAAAGGACAATTAGTCATTTGTGAACATGGTGACAGACGGATTTCCGTATTGACCACCAATGGCGGGAAGAAAACCTTAGTAGATAATTACAATGGAAAAAGATTAAACAGCCCCAACGATGCTGTCTTCAAATCTAACGGAGATCTCTATTTTACGGATCCTCCCTATGGACTGCCGCTTCAATTTGAAGACACAAGGAGGGAACTTGAATTTTGTGGAGTATATCGCCTCACCTCCAGCGGAGCCGTGGAATTGCTTACCAGAGAAATGACCAGGCCTAATGGTATAGCTTTTTCACCTGATGAAAAAACGCTGTACGTGGCGCAATCCGATCCGGAAAAGGCAATATGGAAAGCGTTTGATGTAAATCCAGATGGCACTTTGGGCAAAAGCAGGATTTTCTATGATGCCACTTCCCTTGCTCGCACCCTGCCCGGGCTGCCCGATGGCATGAAAGTTGATAAAGATGGAAACCTCTGGGCTGCTGGGCCGGGAGGAATAAATATTTTCAACCCTCAGGGAATTTTACTCGGCCGGATTGACACCGGGGGAAGAGTTTCCAACTGTGCCTGGGGCGATGACGGCACGGTGCTTTATTTTACTGCTGATGATTACCTTTGCCGCATCAAAACCAAAAC
>CAMPJM010000816.1 GCA_946886805.1 uncultured Flammeovirgaceae bacterium
TGCTGAGCATTAGTAACTAAAAATAACTGGAGAAAGAACTTTCCTTTACTTTATATTGTATCATTATTCACGTCTTTTACTTTAGTAAACCAATTTTATTCTTGAAATCAATTTAGTAATGAATAATATTCATCAATTAATTACCGAAACCGTTCCTGTTTTCTTTTTTACCTATAATATCCAATCTGAATTAATAGAATATGTTAGTCCTCAGTTCTATAATTATGTGAGTAATGCTGAGGAATTAAAGGAACTTGATCCACATGAAAAACTAAAAACGGTTATAGGAGAGGAGGATCAAAATAAATTCCAGCAATTTTTTAATGATCTATCAAAGAAAAATTGTTATGAATCGAGCGTAGAATTAAAAGCCGGCACCAATGTTAATGAGATAGAATGGTTTGAATTCAATACGTTCCATCCAGTCGATAAGGCTGCCGAACCTAATTTGTTGGTGGGTCATATTGTCGATATCACTGATAAAAAAAAGCAATATGAATTTCTTAAAACCGAAAATGAAAATATAGAAAGCGTAATGAATATGATGGCTCACGATTTAAGGGCGCCATTTGCAAACGTCGGCTTGGTGGCTACGGTCCTAAAAAAGATGATGACTGCTGAGGAGATTCAAAAATATGAGAAATTTCTACAAATATTGGACGTTACTAGTAAAGATTCCGGCGAACTAATTAATCGGCTATTATACCTGGCGACCCTAAAAGGAGAAACCTCGAAGCTCGACCTTGATTTGCACGACCTGCGCTATATGGTGAAGGCAGTGGTAGATAAAATGGGAACCCATATTTCCAATAAAAACCTGGAAATATCTTTTGATTTTCCGGATTATTCGGTGGAAGCCTTATTAGATGTACCTCTTTTTGAGCAGGTAATTAATAATCTGTTATATAATGCTATAAAGTTTACGCCCGATGGGGGGAAAATCTCATTAACGCTTGCCTATACTGATGATGAACAGGTTTTATTTTCTATACGAGATAATGGAATAGGAATTCCAGAAACTCATCTTGTAAATTTTTTCAAAGGAATTTCTATAATTAAAAGAGCAGGATTAAAGGGAGAAAAGTCAACAGGGCTTGGGTTGTATATTTGTCAGCAAATAATAAAAATACATCAGGGAAGTATTTCAGTGATTAGCAAAGAAGACGAAGGCTCTACTTTTACCGTTCATTTGCCTATACCAAAACCATCTGCAGCTTATTATTGAGATTGAGCGCCTAAATCCCCATTTCTATTTGGAGCCTAAACCTTAGCTCATCGTCCTGGCTTTGTTCCTGAGTAAGGGAAATGTCGCTTTGTATTTTTAAATTATGCCCAACTATATATTTTGATAATCCTAGTGTATATTCCGAACGCTCATTTTCGAATACGATTTCCTCAGGGTCCACATGGCTGTATCTTGCAGCTAATTCAACGTTATTCTTAAATAAGTAACCATATTGAATGTTGATACCTTCCCCAGTGTCAAAATATTGGAATAATTCCATTCCCTCGCTATCCAAAGTTCTAATGACCGACCCATCCAAAGCCTCTTTGTGAGCATATTCAAACATCAATGAATTGCCTTTGTATTTAAACATCCCATCGATAAAAATAGTGCTTAGATCTTTGTTGCCATTTAAATAGTCGCCTATTTGTCCACCTTCCTTAGACGCCCCTTCATTGAAATCGTATGATACGCCTATTGCTAGTTTTGGCGTATCTTCTCTTTCAATATCTGACCCAACATATTCTCCTTTTCCTTTAAATGCACCAAAGGGAAGAACCTCTCCTCTAAACGTATAGTCATACCCCCCCGCATTATTTCCTGTCACGTTTCTGCCTTCGCCCATTGAAACGGAAATCGTTTCTTTAAAAACCACATTATTAACTTTGAAAGCGTGTTTTAGCTGAATTCCTATATCTCTGTCCAGGTTAAAATAACTGTTTAAAATGCTTCTATCTACAAATTGCATTTTTTGAGAAGAAACAAGCCGTTCCCTGTTACCAGGCAATTTGGTTTGACCTACCCAAAGTTCAAAATTTTTATAAAAATTCCACATCAATACCGCATCCAACACTATATTCTCAGCATGATTTTGCTGCGGCAGATCTTCTCCCCCCATATCTCTGTTGGACAAACCGAGCGCAAATTTATATTCCAATTTGGGGCTATAAACAAACCCTTCAAATTCTAGCCTTGCCCTCCTTATCAGAAGTTGATCGTTATATTCATCAGAAGAAGTGTTTAGGGCTCCTGAATATAGCGTTTGAAACCTGGTGCTAAATCCCAGCGCAAAAGAAGAATCCCGGGCCACTACTGTTATTCCTTCGCCAAATTTTGCCTGTACAGATGGTTGCGAGTAAGCCGAAAAGCTTATTACGATTAAGGAACATAACAAGCAAAAACGTCCGGAATAGAAAAATGAATTTTCCTTATTATATTTTTTCATTATTAGAAATTTGATAGAAAGCTCAACAAATATATTTTGAACTCATTTGTTGAGCTTTCCGAGAGGCTTTATTAATTAAAGGCTATAAAAATAAATATTGGGATTATTTTAAAATCCAAAACTTTTTGGAAAGTTAAAGAACTGTGGAATTTATTCCAAAAGGGATTTTTCTATAGGAT
>CAMPJM010000817.1 GCA_946886805.1 uncultured Flammeovirgaceae bacterium
AATAATTTTTCTGCATCGTTTTTAAAAACTTTATGGACTTCCTGGATTACCTCCTCTCCTACCTCATACACCTGTGGGCAAATGGACGGTCCTATTCCCACCTTGAGGTCGCCGGGATCAGTACCAAAATCTTTTACCATTGACTCTACGGCACAGGTGACTATTTGCGCTACAGTACCTCTCCAGCCAGCATGAACAGCCCCTATCGCTTTCTTTATCGGATCGTAAATCAGTATAGGGACACAATCGGCAGCGGTGGTGGCAAGGCAAAAACCGGGTACATCTGAGATTAGCGCATCTGTGTTTTCAAAATTTTGCTCTTTTTTATAACCTACATTTAACACACGTTTTCCATGACTGTGTTGAGGAAAAAAGAGATTGTCGATCTCCACATTCATAGCTTGCGCTACTTTTTTTCTGTTTTGAAACACGTTATCAGGATTGTCGCCAACAGCATAACTGAGGTTCAAATCGCCTTTTTCACCTGTGGAAATACCACCTTCCCGACCGCTAACAAAGTGACTAATCCCGGGCTCGGAAGAGAAAATGTCAAACTGCCAAAGGGGAAGGTCTCCGAAGCTTTTCTTATACATCTATCGTTAAAAATTTCAGTTTGACAGCTATTTATATTCCTCCTTGAGCAAGGCTTTAAATTCCTTTTCAAATTTTTCTACTTTGGGACGAGTTACTGCCCTTGTGTAGGATTCGTTAGGATTGATCGCATAATAATTCTGATGGTATGCCTCTGCTTCATAGAATTTTTCAAAAGGAACAACCTGCGTCACAATTGGATTCTCAAATTTGTTTGCATTTTCTAATTCCGAGATATAGTTTTTTACATCATCCTCTTGTTGTTTGTTATGATAGAAAACCATGGATCGATACTGTGCCCCCACATCGGGACCTTGTCTGTTGAGTGTAGTTGGATCGTGGGTTGCAAAAAACACCTCCAACAAAGTTTGGTAATCCACAACTGTAGAATCAAAGTATAAAGTAACTGCCTCGGCGTGGCTTGTCTTGCCAGCACTTACCTCTTGATAAGTTGGGTTTGTCTCACTTCCTCCCGCATATCCGGAAACTACGCTTTTAACACCTTCAACCCTCTCAAAAATAGCTTCTACACACCAAAAGCATCCGCCAGCAAAAGTAGCCTGGCTTAATTCCTTCTTCTGCGCCTCACTTAGTGGTGCATCAGAGGAAGTGTTACTCTCCCGACTTTCAGCACAGGAAACGATAAAGAACGGTACTAAAAATAAGGTGATAAGGGTGGTTTTTATGTTCATTTGAAATATTTTAGTGTTTAAAGATTCTTTTTTCCGGGTAAGTAAATCATCAAATTTCTTTGCCATAAATTTAGTATATAAAGTTCATGCCCTGTCCAATAGCAACGATTTTATCCAATTTAAAATTCTATCACAAGATAAATACATTGCTTAGTGAAGCGAACAGGCATCTATAATTATCTTAATAATCAGGACAGAGGAGTATATAAGAGTTAAAAATAAATCAATATTTTAACATAATCTCTCAGATATAGTTCTTCTTATCAGGTATTCACAAAATAATTCAAGTATAAACACAAAAGAGCAAGATTATGAACAACGCACTTTGGATTATTGCTTGTATAGGAATAGGCATTGGAATAGGGATTTTCCTGGAAAAGCAATATAATTTTGATTTTGATCTAAATTCGCTAAGAAACAGTAATGGTTCAAAAGAATCTGAAACAAGAAGTTCAGGACCGAAGAGAGAGATGTATTCTAAAAGCCCGGATTATCAGGATCAGTCTAAATCGGGAAAAGATAAAGGCTTAACGAAGGAATCGAAAACAGGCAATATTGAGTAATCTCGAAGAACATAGACACAATATGCTGATTGATAATCGCTTACTTTTTAATAGATAGAGTCAGAGAAATCGTTTTTACACTTGCGTGTTGAGCTTTTCCCAAACTGAAAATCAATAATTGAAATTTTTCGATGAATACAATTAGGTTGTTCTCCAGGATGGCAAAAATAAAACTGCAAGATCTTCGATTTGTCCCATTGCTTTGCCGGTGATTTAGGAAACTTTTTTACATAATATAAAATTACACCTTACTCTCAAGTTTTTTATTTCGGTAGATTATATCTAGCAACTAATCAGCGAAATATTTTGTTGCTGATCCAAGGCCTGTTATTCTCATCATTCTCAAAAATTGCTTGATTCAGGAGCATTGCCTCATGACTATATATTTCTTTCGCACCAGCTTACTTAATTGCTTAATTTGGTATTCATTACAAAGTGGTTTGATTTGTGTAGTTGGAAATCCATTATACAATAAGTTACCAAGAATTAAATTCACAAATTTGAAAAGCACCTATTCAATTATATTACTATTCGTCTGCCTATTCCTGTTTTCAGCCTCAAATCAAAAAGAGGAAGAAACTTCAGGTTATGCATTGACTAAATCAATGTTTGAAAAAACAAAATCTATTGAAAGTATGACCTTCAATATGAGAAAATTGGAAAGGATTAATGGCAAGATGGTAGACCAGAAGTCATTCATCAAATTAGAAATAGACCCTCTTAGGGTATACTCCAAACAAATTTACCCTACTCCAGGAATAGAAGTTCTTTACAGAGG
>CAMPJM010000818.1 GCA_946886805.1 uncultured Flammeovirgaceae bacterium
ACCACTACACCTTCTGTTTTTCTAAGTTCATAATCACCAGGAGTAGCACTCACAAAAATTACCTGGTTGATCATCGACTCAAATTCATTGAAAGTCAAAGGCCGATTGTCCATGGCAGAGGGCAGTCTAAAGCCATAATCCACTAAATTAATTTTACGTGCTCTATCTCCTCCCCACATAGCCCGCACCTGAGGTACAGTTACATGGCTTTCATCGATCACCATAAGATAATCATCAGGAAAATAATCCAAAAGACAAAAGGGACGTGCTCCAGGTTGCCTTCTATCAAAATAACGGGAATAATTCTCAACACCGGAACAATAGCCCAATTCTCTCATCATCTCCAAATCAAACTCTGTCCTCTCCTTTATTCTGGTTGCTTCGAGGTAGCGCTTTTCACCCTCAAAAAACTGGATTTGATCTACAAGGTCGTTCTGAATTTCATAGACCGCCTGGTGTAAGGTGTCTTTGCCGGTAACAAATAAGTTTGCCGGAAAAATAGAAATAATTTTATCCTCGCCGATTTTTTTTCCCGAAGCGGGATCTATTCTTTGTATGGTTTCAATCTCATCTCCCCAGAAAAAAATTCTATAGGCAAAATCAGCATAGGCAACAAAAATATCCACGGTATCGCCTTTCACTCTGAAATTGCCTCTCTTAAATTCAGCTTCAGTTCTGCTATACAATATGTCTACCAGTGCGAAAAGTAATTGGTTTCGAGGTATTCTATCCCCCTGTTGCAGTTTTATAACATTTTTTCCAAACTCCTCAGGGTTGCCAATACCGTAAATACAGGAAACCGAGGCCACTACAATTACATCCCTTCTCCCAGTTAAAAGAGCGGAAGTTGCGCTCAATCTCAGCTTTTCTATTTCCTCATTTATAGAAAGATCCTTCTCAATGTACAAGTTCGAATTTGGGATAAAAGCTTCTGGTTGATAGTAATCATAATAGGAGATAAAATACTCCACTGCATTATCAGGGAAAAATTGCTTAAACTCGCCATACAACTGTGCTGCAAGCGTTTTGTTATGGCTTAGGATTAAAGTTGGCTTTTCTACCTCTTTTATAACATTGGCTACGGTAAAAGTCTTACCAGAACCAGTTACTCCTAATAATGTCTGCGTGGGTTCACCTGACTTAATTCCCTGTACTAGCTGTGAAATAGCTTTAGGTTGATCGCCAGTAGGTTGATATTGTGACGTTATTTTGAAATCCATTGAGAAGGTTGTTCAAAGTTCAAAGTTTAAATAGTTCAAAGTTACCAGTAGTGACCGACTAATAGATACGAGCCACTAAATTGTAAGGTTGTAAATACCGCGCCCTGAATGAAATTGACAGATTTTTTTATCTATTTAAACTTGTCTGCCCCCAGTTGTCTACGAATTCCAGATCTCCCATGCCTTTTCGGCTTGCAGTTCCAGCATTTCCAGGCCATTTTTAGTCCTTGCCCCCTTGTCTTTTCCTAATTTTAAAAAAAGCGTTTCTGCAGGGTTATAAACCAAATCATATAAAAAATGGCGATTAGACAGGGTCTCATAAGGAATGGATGGAGCCTCGTTGATATTTGGGCTGGTACCTAAAGGTGTTGTATTAATGATTAGTTGATGTTCCTGCAAAATTGTTTTTTTTTCCTGCAGATTCTGATAGCTAAAACCAAGTTCATCAGGACGCCTCGCAACATAACGATAAGGAATCTGCAAATCTTTTAAAGCAGCTGCTACTGCCTTTGACGCTCCCCCTGTGCCCAATATTAAAGCTTTAAGGTGACTCGGAAATGGCGACATCCAATCATGAAGCGATTGCATAAAGCCTAGGTAGTCTGTATTGTAGCCAATAGTTTTATTATTGGAAATTTTAATAGTGTTTACCGCTCCAATTTCTTTTGCGATATCGTCTATCTGATCCAAAAATTGCATTACCTCCAACTTGTATGGAATGGTAACATTTATACCGCATAGACCAGGATTATCTGCCAATAGTGAAGGAAACTGCTTTATTGATTCCAATTCAAATAAGAGATAATCACTATTACTTATATTTTCCTTTTTAAATTTCTCCCGGAAGTATTTTTGAGAAAAAGAATGTTTAAGGGTTTTGCCAATAAGGCCATAAAGTTGTGTCATTAGCTTATAGCTTTTGAAGAAGCTTTTGCATACATGCTTCCAACTCTTTCAATTGTTATCACTAGAACTATTCCTACCATGGCAAATAAGATTGCCTGTAGAATAAGGGGATCGTTTCCTGTCAACTCCAAAAAGGCAGTAGGGCTCACATTTTCCTCGGTTAAAGGCACCTGAAGCCCTTCACTATTTACTCTATAGGACGTTGGGATCTTCCAAGGCCATATTTTGTTTAGGGATCCTACCATAAAACCAGCCAATAAAGCCACAGCCGTATTATAATAATTTTTCAACAACCAGTTTAACAGCCTGCTAAAAGACAGTAAACCAGTTAAACATCCCAGACCAAATACTATTATTACGGAAAAATTAAGGTCTTTTAATGCCGTAAATACATAGGTGTACTTACCTAAAAGCAATAAAATGAATGCCCCGCTGATTCCAGGCAAAATCATAGCACAAATAGCAATGGCACCTGAAATAAAAATAAACCAAAGACT
>CAMPJM010000819.1 GCA_946886805.1 uncultured Flammeovirgaceae bacterium
CAAAATTAGATAAGGCAGATTATATAGATTGGGGACATACCGAATCATACACTCCGGAAATAGGTGTTGGGGAATGTGCAGGGGTCATGTACGATGTAATCGGTACTATCCTTACTGATGCCGAGGAGAAAATTTTCTTCGCACAAAAGGCATTGGATAAGGGGAAATATGCTGATGCAATTTACCATAGTTATAGTGGCTTTGTTGTGGGTGCAAAAGCCCTACTTTTAAGCAAAGATGTGCTTTGCAATACGCATATTGGAATCATTAATGATTTTAATGAGCATTTTGTAAAGACCGGTGAATTTACATTACCTCAGGAATTTGATTCATGGGTACTCAGAATTAATAAGAACGAACCAGAAAAAGCCTTTGCTGAGTTATTCTGCGGAGATGCTGAAAAATTTGTTCAAGAGGTTGTTACTTACAGAAATAACCAGTTGGCAGCAAGCAAAGCTTCGGATAGCAAAGTGATCAGTGAATTTTATAAAGCGTAGGCTCCAGGTTTTTTACTGATACGTGGTTTGTGAGGACACAAACCACGGCGTGGAGATAAGGGGTTTTTTCAATTAAGTCAAGATATAAAGTGAGTATAAAAAACGAAGGCAATGGCTTATTCCCAATATTCGTAAAAATAGGGGAGCTTAAGACTTTGCTGGTTGGTGGTGGTAATGTGGGGCTTGAAAAGCTGGAGGCATTGTTGAAAAATAATCCCGAAGCCATTGTGAAACTTGTAGGCATTACCATAAAGCAGGAAATAAAAAACCTGGCCAATGAATATCCCAATATAACAATGTTGGAAAAAGAGTATCAGACAGATGATCTGAACGATGCGGAAATTGTGATACTGGCTACCGACAATAATGATTTACATATCAAGGTAAGAGAAGAAGCAAAAAGCAGAAAGCTATTGGTAAATGTAGCTGATACGCCGCATTTGTGTGATTTTTATCTTGGGTCTACTGTTAAAAAAGGAAATTTAAAGATAGGGATTTCCACAAATGGAAAATCGCCAACTTTATCAAAGCGTATTCGTGAAGTGCTTGAAGAAATTCTGCCTGAAGAAATAGACCAACTACTTGATAATCTTCAGTCGATAAGGAATGAATTGAAAGGTGATTTTGCGAGTAAAGTAAAAAAATTGAATGAATTAACGTCCGATCTGAAACCAGAAAAAAAAGGAGGTTAAATTAACCCATTGTATGAACGAAGAAACATTAATAAAAATCATTGAAAATTGGATCATTTCAACCCTCTCTCTTCAGGAGAGTGAGTAGAACTAAAAAACTGACTTTTAGTGGTTTTTAGTCGTTTCACATAACGGAGTTAAATTAAATAATGTGGCAACCTTTAGTATATAGAAAGTATGGAAAAAGAATGCATGTCAGAGGTTGAATCGTGGTTTTCGAAAAGAAACACTTTGTGTGAAGAAAAATTTAAACCACTTCTTCCTAAAGATAGATTAAAAGAAATATTTAATACCATAAGTGAAGATAAGCTACTGGTAACCTCTTCGTTTGGTACTACCTCAGCTATACTTTTACACATGTTAAGTGAAGTAAAACCGGGGCATCCTGTACATTTAATCAATACTACATATTTGTTTAAGGAAACATTGAGGTATGTAGATGAATTAAAAGAAAGGTTTAACTTGAATATAGTAGAGTTAAAGGCGGATGTTAATAAAAACAGGTTTACGAGAAAAAATAAGACCTGGAAACATAATCAGGATCTATGTTGCTTTATAAATAAAGTTTATCCGCTTGAAAGTATCAAGCCTAATTATGATGTTTGGATCAATGGCGTATTGGGATTTCAAAATGAAAACAGGAGAGACAAGCAAATATTTGAGCAAAAAAGTAACATTTTGAGCTTTCATCCTTTGTTGGATATGACCAAAGAAGAAGTTGCGCTTTACTTTAGTTATTATGATTTGCCGGAGCATCCTTTAATTGAGAAGGGCTACGAATCTATTGGCTGTAAAAATTGTACCAAGAAAGGTACAGGTAGAGCAGGCAGATGGGCAGATATTGCTAAAACAGAATGTGGCTTACACATGTAGTTCAAAAAGTCGAATATTAAAAAGCCTGTCTATTCTGGATTCCAGATGTAGACAGGCTTTTTTTTGCAAAATTTATATTGATTTAGGCATTTATCGAATCGTAAACAATCACTTTCTTCCAAAGCGAGGCATATTTGTCAACAAACGCAAGGTGCGTAGGATGTTTTTGGTATACTTCCTGATCTTCCAGATTGTCAAAAATCAATAGTAATGAGAAGTCGTAAGTGTTTTCTATTACGTCCCTGTCTGTATCTGCAGGTTTGCCAATGTGGACCTGTTTGATTGTCTCAATAGGTTTAAGTGAATTCAAACCTTCTAACAATTTTTTTCTGTCAGCTTCAGATTCCGGATTGTTCAGCCAGAAGTATACGTGGTGTACAAACATATTTTTATTTTTTTTATTTTTCTTATTGCCCTGCAAAAATGGTAAAAATCCAGCAAAACCAATAACAGAAAAGAAAGAAGTGTTGGCTAGAAATTTACGTCTGGTGAAATTTTTCATAGTTTAGATATAATTTGTTTTTTAGTAGATGATGGTTTGTTTTAGCTTAAATTTAATAT
>CAMPJM010000820.1 GCA_946886805.1 uncultured Flammeovirgaceae bacterium
CCTGAGCAACTGATAAGCCAAAGTGCCAATAAGCCAGCTCAAAAGGAGGGTCATTAGTTTCATCGGCCGGCCATAATTCCTGTGCAGGCTTCACTGGAGCACATAGATGATACAGTTGGTCATCGGGATTGTACTGCGCAAAGGAGGCCATAAAATCTGCCGTTTCAAAAACCAGTTCTTTATACTTCTCCAACGTCTCCCGGCTCGAATCCTGCCGATATATCAGTTCGGCAAAATAAATAATATGGGGCTGTTGCCAGATCAGATAAGGGGCCACATCCGAAGGGCTTTCATCCCCATAAGGGTCAGTCATCTTTTGCCATCTTGCGCCTTCAAAACCTTGAACTTCAGCAGTCTTCTTAGCTTTTGGGAGGACATCGGTGTACCAGGGTAAGCTTTTTTCAAGTAATTCAGTCCGGTCCCATAAAGCAAAATGCACCCCATGCCACCAGTGCATTTCTATGTGGAATTTCCCGTACCAGCTATTCATGGTAAGCCCCGTTTCCTGTGGCGGAAGCGATCCTGCACAATTTACTTTAGTGAGGTATTGGGATAGGACTACTCTTCTTTCCAATTCATGGGCGCGGGGATCTGTACTTCCAGAAAAATCTACAGCTGCTCCTTCCGTCCAGAATTTTTTCCATTGCTGCTCACTATTCGCTTGTGTCTGCTCAAAATCAGGGACCTCCTCTACCTCCGAACTTTTGCTGAATAAGACGCTGAATTCAAAGGAATCCGCATCATCTGAAGGAACCAGCTCAAAATGATGTTTTTCCTTCTCTGTAAACTGGCCTTCATTGCTCCAACGCACATCGGTATAGTAAACCGTGGTGTCCAGGCGTCGTTCCATTTGTACATGGTTAGTGCCGGAAGGAGAAAGCACAGTTTCATGGCTTTCGGGATGCTCCCAATCATAGCCGGGGCAAACGTGACAGCCTGAGCCATAAGGAAATTTCAGGAAAACTTTCAATCGCCCCTGTTCAATTAGCGGGGAGGTAACCTTTGCGGCTATCTCATCTTTTTCCTGATGGCCATATAGCACTACCTTTACCGGCACTCCTTCAATTTCGTAATTACTTTCTATTTTTCCTGTCCAAAGATCAAGCTCTTGGTCAATGTTCTGAAGCTCATGCACTGCAGCTTTTTCACCGTTTTCTTTAAGCAGCACCAGTCCCACAATACCCAAATGCAAGCGATGAGGATTCGTCCGCAACCATTCTGTAGCTGCCCCCTTTCTGCCTTCGGAATGGCGAACCGGAAAAGGAATCACCTGCCCTGTGCAGGAGGTATCATACTGATATACTTCTTCCAGCTGATAATTCTGGTCGGTAGGGATCACATGCCAGCCCCATTGAGATTGAGTACCCAAGGAAACTCCATTTTCATAGTGTTCGGGAAAACTTTGGAGACCGCTTACATCTACAGTATAAGCAAATTCTCCATTGCCTACCGAAAGGGAACTGAGGGTATCAGGGGCCGTCAAAACTACATTGTGCCGGGAAACCAAAGCATTTCTATCGATTTTTCCTGAATGATCTTGGTTTGATCCCTCCTCTTTCTGGCTACAGCTAAAAAAGCCAATCAAAAATATAGCAAAAACGTAGGTAATATTCTTTTTGAAAGTTAAATGCATAGGGTATTATGTTCAAATTCAGGTTTATAATATATATGGTTCTACCAATTTTTTAATAAAAGTATTTTCACAGCGATTTTAATTATCAAATAATCCTTGTCAAGAAAGAAGCATTCTGTCATTTGTTTTCCCAGGATTGTGGCAAAGCCATGCCTATGGCAAAATCCAAGGCAACAATATCGGCCATGCCAATCGGCATTTGGATGTGGTAAATAGTACCTTGGGCCGACCGCAGTTATAACATTGGAATTTATTCCGAGGCTAAGGGCGTCATTTCCATTAAATCCGAAAAACCTAAATAAAGGAACTTTAAGGTTAAAGCCACTCCTAAATCCCCTACAATGCTATTAAGTTAAGCTTTTAAAATACCTCATCCTCCATCCTTCTCCTAAAGAGAGAAGGGTAAATCGCCTTAACTTAATAGCATTGAGATCCCCTGAAGGGACTTTCCTGCAAGCGGTTAACATCATCGTTTTTAGGGGTATATTCTTTTAATATAACCTTTAGTTTCAAGGGATTAAACTATTCTCTTGCCAAGGTTACGCTCATTAATCCTACTACTACATCATTGGCGGTTGCTTTTAATTTTAAATGTTTTAGCGTTTTGTTTTCGTTAAGGGGAATATCCAGTACTGTGGCGGCACCCCCATCAATAGCATATTTTGTAAAATTTCCTATGGAAACATAATCCTGGAATTCTCTTCCTATCCATCCTGTTTTTAAATGTACTCTTACCGGCTTTGGCACATCAATGGAAAAAGCATAGCCATCTAAATAATAATCTTGCTCGATTGGCCACCAGGTTTCAGGATTTACTAAAGAAAGTGTATCTCTGGTTCCATCAGTATAGGTTATTTCGATGGCTCCATTTTTAAACCTACTTTGCATAGGATTGGTGGAGCCTGCCATGAGAAAATAAGCATGGGAAGCTTTTCCCGACAGCGGGATGGTAACTTCATCAGGATAGTTATCCCACAAGGAGG
>CAMPJM010000821.1 GCA_946886805.1 uncultured Flammeovirgaceae bacterium
TTTCTTTTGAATTAATTATAATTTTAAACAGGAAAAATTGAATGTCCAATATAGTAAATTTTGATTTTTTGTTTTTATTGAAATTATTGTCACTTTTGCAGTTCGTAAAAAAAGAAACCCGCCTTTTAAGGGTAGTTTTATAAATGCATACAATGTCAAAAATGCAGGCTTTTAAAGCACTCCTTAGATCACCCAAAAATATTGTCATCACTACGCATCACAAACCTGATGCCGATGCTCTTGGGTCTTCTTTAGGATTAGCCGCTTATTTAAAGAAAAAAGGCCATAATGTTACTGTTATCACCCCTACTGATTATCCCGATTTTTTGAATTGGATGAAAGGAAATGATGATGTGCTGATCTTTAATGAGAATAATGAAAAGAAGTCTGAAGCAATAATAAATAAATCCGATCTGATTTTTTGTTTGGATTTTTCCAGCCTTAACAGGATAAATGAATTGGGTGAATTGGTGAGAGAGGCTAAAGCAAAAAAAATACTGATAGATCATCATCTGGAACCAGAGGATTTTGCGGATTTTACTTTTTGGAGTATAAAAGCGGCTGCAACTGCAGAGTTGGTTTATGAATTGATAGATGATTTGGGCGACAGCGACCTTATCGATAAGGACCTTGCAGAATGCCTTTATGCCGGAATAATGACAGATACAGGATCGTTCAAACACTCGAATACCACTGTAAATGTGCATAAAATTACTGCTGCTTTAATGGAAAGAGGCGCAGATAATTCGAAAGTTGCCAAATTAGTTTATGATACAAATTCTGTAGAAAGGCTCAAGTTTATTGGTTTTGCCTTAAGTGAGCGGCTTGTGATCCTAAAAAAGTTTAAAACAGCCTATTTTACAATTACCGCTGAGGACCTAAACAGGTTTAAATCTAAAACAGGAGATACGGAAGGGCTTGTCAATTATGCTCTTTCAATTAAGGGGATAGTGATGGCTGCTGTGATTATTGAAAATGATGATCTGGTGAAATTATCTTTCAGATCAATAGGAGAATTTCCAGTAAACGAAATTGCCAAAGATTTTTTTGAAGGAGGGGGCCATAGAAATGCCGCAGGAGGCAAATCAAATTTACCACTCCAGGATACGGTTAAAAAGCTTATATCAATATTACCCCAATACGAAGAAAAATTAAAAGGAACCATTCAAACACACGAAGCAAATGCATAAAGTAAAACAATTATTAGTAATAGTATTATTAGCAGGTGGAATTATGACCTCCTGTGAAAGTAATAGTTATAAAACTACAGAGTCTGGCATCAAATATAAATTTATAGAAGAAGGAGATGGTGAGATACCTGAAGCCGGCCAGGTGATGATCATGAACATGATAGGTAAGGACAGTAAAGATACGGTGCTTATCAGCAGTATTAAACAAGGCGAGCCTATGCCAATGCCCGTAGATTCTACCTGGACAAATGACGGAAGTATTTATGAGATTTTTAAATTATTAAAGTCAGGCGATAGTGTAGAAATCCAAATTACAGCTGAAGGATTTTATACAAAAACTTTCAAACAACCTGTTCCGGACAGTGTGGAGGCCTCAAGCTTGATCACGTTTAATATTGGTATTGACGATGTAATGTCAATGGATGAGTTCAGGTCCTACCAAATGAAGCAATTTGAGAAGCGACAGGAAAAAGCCGCCGCTTTCGCTTTAGAGCAGTTAGCCAAAGATAAAACAACAATAGAGGAATATTTAAAAGAAAATAAGATAGAGGCAAAATCAACCGAGTCAGGATTGCATTATGTGATTTTAGAAGAAGGTAATGGTCCGGAAGCTGAAAAAGGCGACACTGTAGTGGTTGATTTTACAGGTACAACCCTTGAAGGAAAAATGTTCTATACCAGCAATATGGACGTGGCCAAAGAAGAAGGAACCTTTCAGGAAGGTGGTTCTTATGAACCTTTGGATTTTGTGATTGGTGCCGGACAAATGATAAAAGGGGTAGACGAAGGGGTCGAACTGTTGAAAGAAGGAGCAAAAGCCAGGTTTTTCCTTCCTTCCACTCTTGCTTATGGAGAAAGAGGAGCTGGGGAAGATATAAAACCGAACCAGATAATAACCTTTGATGTAGAGCTGTTAGAAATTAAAAATAAATAGCCAACAATGTAGCTAAAGCTAACATAAAAAGATCTGGAGCAACGAGCTTCAGGTCTTTTTTTGATTAAGTGTCTGTACATAAAATAACCTATACATTTTGACTTATTCTTTTGCCCTTTCTCTGCGTTGTAAAATCTTTAAATAGCTAAGGCTATTCGCCTCATTTACGCCTTGATAAAGAACAAAATAATTTTGTCAATTCTGTAAACTTTATTTTTGAACAGACACTAAGTGTGACCATAAATTATGACTGATGCAAAATATTTCTCCAACCAATCCGCGATATACTGTGTCTATTGATTGAAAAACTAAATAAAAATGACAAAGAAAAATTATTTGAGAACCATGCCGCTGATGGCAATGCTTGTAATAAGCATGTTTGGTTGCATGAAAGATGAGGAAACTTCACATGAAAAGCAATATAACGCAGACGATGCGCTGGTAAAGCAATATATCGAAGAAAATGGAATAGATGCCGAACGGGATGCTAC
>CAMPJM010000822.1 GCA_946886805.1 uncultured Flammeovirgaceae bacterium
GGTAGCAAGAGCTCTAATTTTCTTTCCTGGGAATAAGCAGGTAATAAATATATAGTACTTAATAATAGTAAAAGAAAAACTTTCAAAGCTATTTTCATTTTGTTGATATAATAAAACGAAAAGCTAAATTAATTAAAATGCTACACCGTTTAAAACTTTTCTCAACAAATTATGCTGCGTTTTTGCTAAATGGTTCGCCCTTAATATCATAACCCCGGTTTCATTTTAATTAAAACCCGAACCCTTCCTTCTTTATCAGTGTGGTCATGGTTGTTTCGCACATTTCCGGATGGATATGGTTCGTGAAAAGGTTACGAAATGGCAGTTAATGTGGGTATATAACCATTTTTATTTCGGCCGTTGCTCATTTAACTCTTCTCCCTTAAGGAGAGATCAATGCTATTAAGTTAAGGCGATTTAGCCTTCTCTCTTTAGAGGAGAAGGATCGAGGATGAGGTGTTTTAAAAGCTTAACTTAATAGCATTGAGGAGAGATTATGGATGAAGTTAGTTCAATTTTCGAGTTTCAATTTTCCAATTTCCAATTTCCAATTATTTTCTTTCCGTGGTGCCTATCACTATAATGTTTTTATAGGTCATCATTTCTGTGACAGCAAATTTGCTCGGCAGCCCCCTGCTGGAAGACTCCCACTCACTATTTGCAAATGAAAGTTTATATGAACCTTTCTTTTTATAAACACCATCCCACTGTCCTACCATAATAGCCCTGTCTTTCTTGGCTACCTGAAATGAGTATAATTGATCGGGTAATCCCTTTTGAATGCTTTTCCAAGTGTTTCCCTGGTCGGTGGAACTGAATAGTTCGTCATAAACCATGGCGTAAACTGTATTCTCATCAGAGCTAATATTATGTAGTGACCTATTGGGCATTACATTCTTCCAAGATTTTTGTCCATTGGAAGTTTTAAATAACCCTTGATTTGTTCCTATGTATATTTCTCCGTCTAGACCGGTGATGCCATTTACCTGCAATGTCCTTTCTCCATATTCTAATATCCACCTATTTTCTTTTTCATTTAATGAATACAATCCACCGTTTGTCCCCACAAAAAGCTTGTTGTTAACGACTGCAAACTTTCTAATAGTTAAATCCTCAAGTCCTTTGTTATAAGGTTTCCAACTTTGTCCTTGAATATCAGAGATAAATATTCCCGCATTTTCAGTCCCTACGAATAATCGGTCATTAAAAAAAATAAGAGCATCGAGATTATTGGGCGTAGGAGGCTTGTTTGTACCGCTTCTCCAAATATTTGCCTGAAAATCATAGAGAAAGATGCCGTTCTGTTTTGTTGATATTCCCATCAATTCATCTGAAGTAGCAATATCTGTCAAAAAAATACCCTCCGGCAGTCCAATGCTTTTGTTTTCCCAACTGTCACCATTATCGAAAGAAAAAAATATAATACCATTATCATTTGTAGATGGTTCATCATCTTTGCCATGATCAGAAATAGGTGCTTTTGAAATTGCTTCTACCGGGCGTGAAGGCTGGTCGTTACAAGAATTTGATAATACAATTATAAGAACAACAACAAATATTCTCATTATTTTATATATTAATTGAATGATTTCCCATTGAATTTACAAACGCTGCCATCACCCAGACCAAACCATAAATCCCCGCTTTTATCCTTATAAATTACCCTTACAAACATACTTGTAAGCCCATCTGATGTAGTGTAATTGGTTAATGTTTTCCCATCATAACGCCATGCACCTGAATCACGATCTCCAAACCAGATGTTGCCCTCTTGATCTTCTGCAATAGCAAAAACATGAAAGGGGAATTTGTCCGGAGAAATAGTGCTGAGGCCATCTTTATCAGATAATTTAACGGTCGTTTTTCCATCATATACTAAAACTCCAATTCCATTATTTCCAATCCAAAGATTTCCTTTACTGTCTTCTAAGATAGCTCGCACATGATAGTCTACCCCTCCTCGCTCCGTGATAAAAGTGAAGGATTTTCCATTAAACCCAATTACCCCTCTATAGTTGGCCATCCAAAGCATGCCGCTTTTCCCGTGGGTTATACCGGTTACGGTACCGGAAATACTTAATGATTCATGCTTGGGATCTAAAACAGGAAATTCTAATACGGAAAGATGGTTGCCGTCATATCGATAAATACCTCCTTCAAGCTCTCCGTTGAACCAAAGGTCATTAGGTTTTTTCCCCCATTCGCCCGCTGTGTCATAACTTACTTTAATAAAAGGGTTAAAATTGTTTAATGATCCATCAGAGGGTTTAACAACATGCGTGGTGAATACGGCTCCATTGTAACTGCATAACCCGTATCCTGTGGAAAACCAAATGCGGCCATGTTCGTCTTCCTGAATTGTTCTTATCTGATTATCGGGTAAGCCATCTTTTGTTGTAAAATAAGTAAATGATTTCCCATCATATCGACATACCCCTTCCTGATCACTTCCGAACCAAAGATTTCCTTTGCTGTCTTCAAAAATGGAAAGCACCATGGAAGAAAATTCTAATTGCAAGGCATCGTCAATGGCACTCTTCCCTAATTGCGGGTTATTATCAATGGATACTTCTGTCAGCTGGTCGCCAGAAGAATGTTGATTTGTACAGGAACT
>CAMPJM010000823.1 GCA_946886805.1 uncultured Flammeovirgaceae bacterium
CGATAGAAGAAGCTTGAATTTTAACATGGATAATAATTGACTATACACTTTTTGAGATTATATTTTTAAAAATTTGATTAAAATAAATCGATTTAGCTAATATTTATTTAAATATAATGATCTCCGCAAATTGAACATTTAGAGCCCTATTTTAGAATAAGGTACTCTTATACCTCTGACTCTGTAATAGTTCGGATCTAAGTACCCATCGAAGCAGCTATCCAAACCACAGGCAGATTGGTTTACCGAGTAGGTAACCAGCAATTCATTCCGTCCGTTATCAAAATAAGGATGGATATTCGGCGTATAATAGCGGGTATACTGTCCTTTAAAGTGATCATTAATTTTGTATACCATTACTCTTTCTGAAAACGGTCCGGTTGGGCTATTAGATGTAGCCATGTAAATATTTCGTGGCCCCTCACAACTCCAACCATTATCCATCGTCATCAACACATATTTTCCATTCACATAGTTAACGGCCACGGTAGCCAATCCTTCAGCAATTCTTGCCCCCGCTCCCGGATTAGGCGAATTTGTCCAGGTATTGCCGTTCCAAAACGTCCACGACATTGGATCTGAGGTATGGAATCTGGCCAAATGCACATTGTTATAATACCCGAACCCTGTTCCTTCAGTCCCAAACACATAGACGTACCCATCATTGCTTTTTACCATACCCGAAGCGTAGTTGATTGTAGTTTGGCCGGACATTCCTGATGGTGTAGTTCGCTGCACTTCCCAATGTGTCCCGGTATTTTGGCTCAATACGTAAATTGACTGATTAGTTAAAGTCAACCCCTGCCCTTCTCCGCAATGCATATACACTTTGTCACCAATTTCAACGCCATTACTTGGCCAGCTCCAGTCTGTGCCCGGCTGATTACTGCAAATTTGTTTTGGCCTCCCCATCGGGCTGTTAATAGTCATGTTTGGATCATCGGGCGTCCAGTCGTTTTTATCTTGTTGAATGAATACAGAATTATTATACCTGAAAAAATGATTACAGTCAAACATGCCATTGAATTGAAGCTGGTTGCCATCCCACGCATCCTGTGTTACCCAAAGTACCTTCCCATTGTTGGCACCCCAACTTAAGGGAATGCTACTTCCCTGATCAAAGGCTACTGAACCTAACGAGGGATCGTTTCTTTGAAAATATCTGGTCACAGCATCATCACGATAGGAGTCTGCCGGAAGCGAAGTCAGCACCCATTTCTGGTTATCTGCCACAGCACCACCAGTTGAGCTAACTACAACAGAACTCATCCGATCATTCCAGCCCTCGTTCACCAAACAATCATCATCGGTATTTTTGGTGAGGGTAGCTCCGAAGAATAGATTATCAGCATAAAAGGTAATTTCATAGCCCTGAGGAACCCGTACAGAAGAAACATCATCGTTTGTAACCTTCAATGCCTGCAACTGCGACAAATTGTAACTGCCTGGACCAAGCGAAACTCCATAGCCTCCAAAGCTACAATGTTGGTACACGGTAATACCAGTGGCAGACTGCCCGCCAGAGAATGCTTCCTGGACGATGGGAGTACCGTTGGTTGTGGAACTATTTTGGTTCGTTACTGCTAATCCGTTCGCTTTATTGATAATGGCATGTCCGCCCTCTACTTCCCTTAGCTCAAAAAGTTGCGCGTCAGAGCCATTGTATTCCCACTGTTGCAGTTGCAACCCGGGGGTATTGGCGCTACTCGGCACATCCAGAAATTTGCCACTGTGCAGGTTCATGATAGCATAATAGTCTATAGTATTTTCAGATTTCTCGTAAACCACCTGCCACTTCTGCCAAAGGTCGCCGGCTCCGGAAGCAGCCCACTGCGATATTTTCGCCTCATTTTTATATTTTTCATTGTACCCGGGGTTTCCTGAAACCTCTATATATTTCCCCCCAGCCGCACTTTGAATGGTATAAGTGCCGTAATCGCTCACGGACGCCGCAATCATCATCGCATTAGCCGATAAAGCTTCACCCTGCGTCTTGCTCACTTCATCGGCCTCAAATTCATCGAAATTTTCTTGTTGACAGGATTGGCTGGTCAGCAAGAAAAAAAATGCCAGCACAAAGATGTTATTGACCTTCATAATTTAAATATTAAAGTTGTAGAAAAATGAATTGGATCATCCAGTAATTATTAGAAAAACAGGACAAGTGTCCGGTAAACTGGATTATCTATGTTGGAAGACAGACGGGCATGAGATACCAACAATTTTCCAGTACAGCAAAGGTTCATGCCTTCGTTAATTTGTTGACACGCAATCTTGTTAACTATTTTTGCACTTTTTCCTTGCTACTGCTTGCTCCGAACGTATTCGGTATGCTTACTTAAAGCATGCTTAATATTCTGATGATAATTGCAATGGGTTCTTTGTAAATCCATCGAAGACTAACCTAACTTGACAGGATGTTAATACCTAAACGCATGATCAATTACGAATCACCACCCGAGCGATAACATAGCTTTATATCCAAATTAAAATTTCATTGACAATATATTTAGTTAAAAAAAACTGAACGCAATCTTCTATTTTCCTGATTAAAACGTTACTTTGAATGCTCCTAATGTTTGAAATTTGAATAAACAGAAATTCGCAGTGTTT
>CAMPJM010000824.1 GCA_946886805.1 uncultured Flammeovirgaceae bacterium
CATTACCAGGGAGGAGAGTGCATTTCAAAACAGCCCTTCTTTTGCTGCCGGACAAACTACGGAAGCATTTCCTGCATGGTACATGGAGATGCAGGAATTAGGGTTTAATTACCGCTTGACTGATCTACAAGCTGCATTGGGCTTAAGCCAGTTAAAAAGGGCAAATCAAGGCCTTGAAAGGAGAAAAGAAATAGCGAGAATATATGATGAGGCTTTTGAAAATTTCACTCCTGTTGTAAGTCAGTTAAACGAACTAAAAGAAACTCCTTCAGGCCATGCGTATCATTTGTATGTTATTCAGGTAGAAGATCGACTGGGATTGTATAATTATCTTAGGGAACATAAAATTTATCCACAGATACATTATATTCCCACGCATTTAATGCCTTACTATAAAAATCAAGGTTGGAAAGAAGGGGATATGCCGATCGCGGAGGCCTATTATAAAAAATGTTTGAGCCTTCCCATGTATCCTTCATTAACAAATGAAGAACAGGAATTTGTGATAGCCAAAATTAAAGCTTATTACGCATGAGTAATTTAGCAATCATACCGGCCAGAGGCGGAAGTAAACGCATTCCCCGCAAAAATATCAAGGATTTTTTAGGCAAACCAATTATCGCCTATTCGATCGAAGCCGCCCTGCAAAGTAATTTGTTTGATGAAGTAATGGTGTCTACGGATAATGAGGAGATTGCTGAAATTGCTGAAAAACATGGCGCTCAAGTGCCATTTTTAAGAAGTAGGGAAAATTCGGACGACTTTTCAACCACGGTTGATGTGTTGCATGAAGTTATAGAAAAGTATCGGGATTCAAACGGCAAAACGTTTGATTATGGATGTTGTATCTATCCTACAGCCCCTTTTACCACTCCTAATATTCTAAAAGAAGGATTTGATAAAATTGAAGGCCAGAAATTTGACACCTTGTTCCCTGTGGTTTCCTTTGGCTATCCGATATGGCGGAGCTTGGAAATTAATGAACGAGAAAAAGCAAAAATGATCTGGCCAGAGTTTTTAAATTCCAGGTCCCAGGATTTGAAGAAGGCCTATCATGATGCAGGTCAATGGTATTGGTTCAATATTTCAAAGCTGAAAGATAGTTTATTCACCAATAACTCAGGTTGTTTAGAACTGGAAGAGAAGCAGGTGCAGGACATTGACAATGAGTCGGACTGGCAAATTGCCGAGATAAAATTTAGGTATTTATACAAAAATGCGGGGAAAGGTAATAGTTAGGGCAGATGGGGGAAAGAAACTGGGCCTTGGACATTGGTCTCGCTGCTTATTCCTGATTTCATGTCTCCGAGAGGTTATGTCCAATCTGGATATTACCCTCTTTACCAGAAACGCCACTGATTTCAAAAAGGAATTCCCAAGCATTGATATTCATGTTATTCAAATCTCCAATGAAGAAGATTTTGTAAAAGAAATAGGTAAAAAAGATATTGTTTTACTGGATGGTTATTTTTTTACCCCTGAATATTTTAAAGAGCTGAAGAAGAATGATCCATTTATTATTTATATCGATGATTTACTCCAGAAAGGCATTCATGCGGATATCATTTTGAACCATGCTCCTGGAATTAGACCTTCAGATTATTCATCAACCGCCCCCTATGCTGCTTTCTTTTTGAGCGGAAGGTTCAGCATGGTTTCTGAGCTGTTTATAAAAAGCAATGTTAAAAAAGACAAAAGATTGGAAAAAGTGCTTTTATGTATGGGGGGTGCAGATCCCTTAAACTATACGGGCGCTCTGTTGGGAGAATATCACGAATATCTGAAACGCTATAAAGAGGTTTTTATAATCGTTGGTCAACAATATCAATTTAAAGAAAAACTTGTTGAAGATTGGTCCAGGGTTGCTGAATTTTATATTTTAAGAGGACTTACCAAGCCTCAAATTGCAAAGTTGATGCAGCAATGTGGCATTGCTATTTTACCTGCAAGTACGATGGCAATGGAATATGCACACGTAGGGGGCTTATTGGGCATCGTTGAAACGGCAGATAATCAAGAGAAACTTTATAAAGGTCTTTTAAATGATGAAGTTGCAGTACCTTTAGACACTGATCTTTTTCAGGAACGGAAGAACCAACTTTATGATCAATTAACTGCAAAACAGTGCCAATTCTTTGATGGTGGTTCAAAAAAAAGAATCAGCAAATTATTTAAAGAGATTGGCTTGCAACTGGATGTGAAATTAAGACAAGCAGAAGAGCGGGATGTATCCCTTACTTTTACCTGGGCATCCGATCAAGACGTCAGAAGGTACTCTTTTTCTAAAGAAGAAATTAATTGGGATGAGCATCAAAAATGGTTCAATAGAAAATTGACGGATAAAAACTGTGTCTATCTGATTGCAGAAAAGCAGGGCGTCCCTGTAGGTTCTATCAGGTTCGACATCGAAAATAAGCAGGCCATTATCAGTTATCTCGTGGATAGTAGTTTTCATGGGAAAGGTTTAGGTAGGATTATTCTTGCGGAAGGAATAAAGTATCTATTAAATAGTTCGAAAAACCTTGATCGTATTACCGGATATGTAGTAACAGAAAATAAGGCTTCAGTAAAAATATTTGAAAGGCTTGGTTTTAAAAAGGAAGCAATAGAAG
>CAMPJM010000825.1 GCA_946886805.1 uncultured Flammeovirgaceae bacterium
TTCCTAATTAATTGGAGTAAATGATTCCTCCTCTTTACACTCATGGTGACAGTAGTAGGATGATGATGGTGGGGAATTACATATATCAATTTAATCTTATACTTTTTTAGACTTTCCTCAATAATCTCAGTACTCATTCCGTGATCGTCCACAGGAATTCTAATTAATTGGGCACCAAGGTTTTCAAATACCATATTGGCAAAAAAATAGCTTGGTTCTCCTACTATCACCTTATCACCTGGCTTAATGATCAGTGAAGCAGCTAAGTATATCGCCATTTGCGCTCCCCTTGTTGTCAGCAAGTTCTTCGTTTTGATATCAATCCCCCTAGTTACATTTAAAAAGTCACACAAAGAATACCTAAAGTCAAAAGACCCTTCAAGTTCCCATCTCAGACTTAATTTTTTTAAGGCTGGATAATCCAATATTCTCCTGTACTCTTTAAATATTGCCTCCGTTGGAAGTAACATAAGATCTGGAAAACCATCGTCAATAACTATATCAGACCTTTTAGATGATAATGAAGTATAGGAAAAATCAGGAAATGCTTCGTAATCAAATCCTGGGGATGACTCATATGCAGCTATACGGTTTTTTTGAAAAGACCGTGGCCTAACTACCGGTAAATTTGGTGATACTATAAATCCTTTTCGCGGTAAGCTATCAATCCAATCTTCGGTGAGGAGGGAATCATAAGCCGCAACAATCGTCTTTCTATGCAATTCTAAATCAAATGCCAAAGTTCTTGTGCTGGGCAATGATGCGCCCGGCAATAGCTTGCCTTCCTGTATGAGACGAACAAATTGCAAGGCAATCTGCTTGAAAACGGCTACATGACTGCTTTTATCAATGATTAGTAGATTCTTATAAGGAAGCATATTTTAAACAGTCTCAAATAGTTGTACAATAAGCGGTGGACAAATATAAAAAAAACATCTGGACTACCTATAAAATGATTACTGGTCAGTCATAGGCGTATTTAAATGGTGGAACTTTGTATTAACAAAAATGAAAAGATGAAATCGAGCGAATCAAGAGTCACACGCTTGGATGATTTTAATGTATGCTAGATTCCATCTGACCATTGAAAAACAAAAAATAAAAATATGAAAAATCTAAAAGGAATAGCGCAATTGCTCCTAAGACTGGCTTTGGGGTTTGGCTTCATATTACCTGTACTTGACCGAATGGGGTATTTCGGCAATCCTGGAGATTCAAACGTAGCTTGGGGAGATTGGAGTAATTTTATTGCATATACAAATCAACTAATGCCATATATCGATTTGTCCACGGCTTTTTACTTCGGTCTCACTGCCACCGTCTTGGAGTTGCTTTTTGGGATATCTCTTATATCAGGGTATAAGGTCAAGTATATTGCTTTAGGCAGTTTCGTGCTGACGTTGATCTTTGCCTTAAGTATGATGTTTTTTATCCACTTTCGCGCGCCATTCAATTTCTCGGTATTTGTAGTAAGCTTCTCAAGTTTGCTCTTATCCACCTTGCCAAATTACCCATGGAGTATAGATGACTACTTAAATAAACATAGGGTCGCTATTAATAAGAGCTAGTAATTATTTTATAAATTCTAAAAAAAAAGAAATGTCAAAAAGATTAACCATTAAAGAACTTGTTCCAGATGCCTATCAAAATATAATGCAGTTGTCTGAACTTGTATCCAAAACTGGAATAGACAAGTTACAACAGGAGCTAATCAAAATCCGTGCTTCCCAAATTAATAAATGTGCTTTTTGTTTAGGATACCACAGTCAAGAAGCACTTAAGTCTGGTGAAGACCCAAAAAGACTAAATGTTTTAAGTGCCTGGAAGGAAGCTAAAGATTGGTTCAGCCAAGAAGATCAAGTAATATTAAAGCTTACTGAAGAAATCACATTAATAGCCGAAAACGGTCTATGTGATGAAACCTATGAGAAGGCTGTCACTCTTTTCGGAGAAGAAAAGACTGCTAAAATAATAATGGCTGTCATAAATATAAATGCATTAAACCGAATGGGAGTATCCCAGCGTCTGCAACCAATCAGATAGTACCTAAAATAAAAAACATAACAAAATGAGAAAAGTATTAATCATAAATGCTAGTGCCCGAAACGGGCGTTCAGTCAGCAGATATATGACCACAGCATTCGTTGATATCTGGGAACAAAGGCACCCAAATGATACAATAATTTATAGGGAGGTGGGACAAGGGAATATTCCGCACGTTTCTGAAAAGTGGATTGCCGGAGCTTTTAAACCTGCAGAATTAAGAAATGGAGAGGAGCTTGAGGCACTGAAATTAAGTGAAGAGTTGGTTGCTGAACTTAAAGATGTCGATGTAGTAGTCATTGGCACCCCTATGTACAACTGGTCTGTTCCAAGTGCTCTTAAAGCCTATATAGATCAGGTACTTCGAGTAAATGAAACAGTTCTGATTAGTGGAGAGGATATAAAAAATCCATATAAAGGTTTGTTGAAAAACAAGCGTGTTTATCTGCTAATGGTCCGTGGAAATTTAGGTTATGATCCCGGTGACTTTTATGAACATATGGATTTTCAGACAAATTATTTAAAAACAGTATTTAATATTATGGGCATAAAGGACATTGAGCATACTT
>CAMPJM010000826.1 GCA_946886805.1 uncultured Flammeovirgaceae bacterium
CAACTTATATATAGGTCTGCTTTTATCAGACCTATCCAACAAATATAAGAGAATAGGTCTGATAAACATACGTTTTATTTTTTTTGGATGCCCAAGTTATAGTTCGTCAAATGGTGATTTTATTTTTTGCAGACTCTTGTTGCTTACATGGGTATATATCTCCGTTGTCCTGCTACTGCTATGGCCTAAAATCTCTTGAATATAGCGTAAATCTGTACCATTTTCCAGCAGATGGGTAGCGTAGCTATGACGTAACCAATGTAAAGTAGCCGGCTTTTTAATGCCACATTTATACAAAGCTTGTTTTAGAACGCTTTGAATACTCTTGGCACTATACTGTTCTCCCGCCCGCTGACCTTCAAACAAATAAACCTGGGGTTTGCAAGCTTTATAGTAAGCTCTCAGTAAATCCAATATCTTGCCCGATAGTGGCACAACTCGGTCTTTTTTTCCTTTGCCTTTCCTTACGATAAGCAGGCCCCGGTTAGAATCTAAATCCAACGGCTTCAAGGCAAGTAACTCGCTTCGTCTTAAGCCACATGCGTATATCAACGATAGCATGCTTTTGTGCTTCAAATTATTATGAGCGTCTAATATTAATTTTACTTCCTCTTTGCTCAACACATGCGGCAGCTTGTGTTCTTTCTTCGGCCTTTCAATTCTGTCGATTTCTAGCACTCTGTTATTTCTGATCTTATAGAAGAGTTTAAGGCTGTTGACAAATTGGTTCTGAAAAGAGATTGAATAATTTTGCTGGATGATATATTCTTTGATGAAAAGGTCTATGTCTGTAAGGGTGATTTCTTCGGCGGTTTTACCGTGGTAAAAGCGGAAAAATAATCTCAGTGTTTCCGAATATGTCCTGATTGTGCTTTCGCTATACCGCTTATTGCTCAGCCAGTCTTTGAATTTCTGTATTTCTTGTTCAACTTCTGGTATCAACGGAGCCAGCTTGATATTCTTTTCTTTAGTTTTTTCAGAACTTACAGCAGGTTTTTTTGATCCCATGTTGCTATAATCAAGCCAGGCTTTTTCTTTAAAAAGAATTAAAAGTTTATTTAAAAGCCCAGGTGAATCAGGTATATACCAACTTCTCATCGTTTGGCTCCATTTTGCCATTTGAAGTGTCTTGACTAAATCAATTAATTCTCGGTCATAATCAAAACAGAGAATTACAATGTCAGTGCCTTTATGTGTTCCGGATTTTAGCACTATATTTTTCAAATTATAAGTCATAGCTTGGTTCTCAACCTCTTTCAAGAAAGGAACATGATATTGTTTTGTAATACACTATAAAATTGAATTTAAAAAATTGCATTATATATTCATAATTTTAAAGTGTATTATGCGATGATATTGGATCAAGCAATTCCGAGGGTAGTGGGTTAAAAATTCATAACCAAGACCAGTGATCAAACGAATACGAAATTTTTAGAAGAATGGGAATTATTAAAGAAATAGTAACTACTCAGGTATAATGACGAAATAATATATCGTCATTATACCATAGGGAGGCCTTTGGCCCGGAATTTACGGAGTTTTTCACGGAGTAAATATCCAAGACTGGCAAACCGGAATCCCTCGATGTGAATTCGGAATATGTAATTTATTTCAGCACTTCGTGGACGCGGATTTTCCCATTAGGGATGCCTTTGGCACTGGTCTTCGCCGAATGGCGGTTTAATTTTAGAGGCCTAAATAACCTGAGTGCAAAATTATAAAAGCTATCAAAATAGTTAATTTATAATAATACCACCTCTACTCCCCACTGCTCTCCCTAAAACAATCTAAAACTCATCACCTGCTCAAAAAACCTACCAATCACAGCAGGATCTATAATAACACTGAATACAATTCCAAAGGCTGCACCATATAAATGCGCGTCGTGGTTGATGTTATCGGCCATCTTTTTCCCCTGGTAAAAAGAATATATTATGTATAAAATCCCTAATATGAATCCGGGGATACCTATAATGCCAAAAATATAGATCTTATTCAACGGGAAAAACATAATACTGCTAAAAACCACAGCGGCTACGCCTCCAGAAGCACCCAAAGCCCGGTAATGAGG
Source organism: uncultured Flammeovirgaceae bacterium (assembly GCA_946886805.1). The sequence continues at coordinate 2,072 of CAMPJM010000826.1, forward strand.
GTCGTTTTTATGTTTTATAAAAGTAGGAATATCTGAAATAACAATTCCGGCTATGTACAAAAGTACAAATAGCACCAATCCAAAGTTCCCGAAATAGTGTTGGTAAACAGATTCTATAAGTTCGCCAAAAAAGTAAAGCGTAAACATGTTGAATAACAAATGCATCTGGTCGGCATGGATAAACCCTGAGGTAACGAAGCGTTGATATTCATTATTGGTACTAACGATATAGGGGCTAAAAATCCATTTATGTTGTATATGAGGATTTTTCCAGGCATAAAAACTGGCAATTACGGTTATGATAATTATTATGAGCGTTATAGACATTTATTTTTCCCTATCGATTAATTGTTCTGCAAATTGTTTTAAAAAAGCCTTTTTATCTTCTGGTAAATTTACTTTCCCCAAGGCATCAAAACCTTGTTGAAAATAAAAGTCCATTTTCTCTACGGTCAGTGCTTTTATTTGTAATTGATCATAGACAGTCTTTATTGCGGCCACTTTTTCTGAGGAATCGAATTGCTCTAGCTTTAGCCAATA
>CAMPJM010000827.1 GCA_946886805.1 uncultured Flammeovirgaceae bacterium
CAATGGTATAGGCATCAAACCTTATGAAGTACCCCTTTCTGCTTCTTTAATAAAAAACACAGGATATTATTTAAGACGCTATTAAATCCAATCGTATTTTTTTACCTTTATTTCATGTCCCTACTGATAAAAAACATTAAAGGCCTTGTACAGGCTGGCGAAAATTTCCTACTCAGGAAATCTGGTTTGGAAATGGCTCAACTTCCGGTAATCGAAAATGCTTTTCTATATATTGATAAGGATACAATTGGAAATTATGGAAAAATGGAAAACATTCCAGAATATCAGGGTGCTGAAGTTATTGATGCGACAGGAAGATTCGTTTTTCCTTCTTTTGTAGATTCCCATAGTCATATCGTTTTTGCAGGAAGCAGGGAATCTGAATTTGTTGATAAAATAGAAGGTCTTAGTTATCAGGAAATAGCAAAAAAAGGCGGTGGCATCCTTAATTCAGCCAATCTTTTAAGGCAGACTTCCGAAGATGAACTGTTTGAACAGGCTATGGTCCGGGTTCGGGAGGTTATAGAAATGGGTACGGGAGCTTTAGAAATCAAGAGCGGCTATGGATTGACAGTCGAAGACGAAATAAAAATGCTCAGGGTAGCGCAAAAAATTAAAAACGCTACAGACCTAACCATTAAAACCACCTTTTTAGGTGCTCATGCTGTGCCTTCTTTTGTAGCAAGCAAAGAGGCTTACATCGATTCGGTAATCAATGAAATGATCCCTCGGATTGCAGCTGAAAATTTAGCTGACTACTGTGACGTGTTTTGTGAAGAAGGATTTTTTACTGAAAAAGAAACGGTGGCGATTTTGGAAGCCGGACAAAAATATGGGATAAAATCAAAAGTTCACGCCAATCAATTGAGTTTTTCGGGAGGTGTGCAAGCCGGGGTTAAGGTCAAGGCAGTAAGCGTTGATCATCTGGAAACTATAGGAGAGAACGAGATTGAAGCTTTAAAGAATTCCTCTACCATTGCTACCTTACTTCCCGGTGCGGCTTTTTTCTTACGAATGAACTACCCGCCGGCCAGAGAAATGCTAAAGGAAGGACTCTCTATTGCTTTGGCAAGTGACTATAATCCGGGCAGTGCCCCTTCTGGAAACATGGCACTGATTTTATCGCTGGCGTGTATTCAAATGAAATTGACTCCTGAAGAAGCAATGAATGCGGCAACCATAAATGGTGCTTATGCCATGGAAGTATCGGACCGCCTGGGCACTATTTCAAAAGGAAAATTGGCAAATCTTTTTATCACCAAACCTATTCCCTCTTACTCCTTTTTACCGTATGCGTTTGGTTCTGATTTAATCGAGAAAGTGATATTGAAGGGAAGGGTACAGTAGTGTTTTCGTTCTATCACTACTACTTTATTGAGAGAACTTTTGCAGATTTTGAAGATAGTACAAAAAGCAATTGGCAATTGGCATTTAGCGGGATTTTGCGAGTAATCGAAAACGCTCCATTAAATAAGATGATGGGGGGGGGAAAAAAGCGATTTAAAAAATCGCTCTCCTGTCTGAACGACAAAGTTTTTCCTTAACAATTTCGGTTTTTCACAGCAACCAATGTTTTCTCGTTGGAAAGTTCACCTTTTAACCTTAGTTCGAGTATTAAAATCGATCGTCACACAGGAGAATAAGGATTTATATTTTCAAAAATCTTATCTATCCACGTTAATCCCTAATTTTCAGAAATTCCTTATAGCATCCATTTACAGCTGATGCGATTTCATATTCATTGGCCATTAATATATAATCGACGGAAATCTCACAAAAAAGCATAAATTCATTTAGTTGACCTTCTTTTAGACCTGTGATTTTTTCTACTATCTCTGAATTATATTTTTCGTAAATTTCTCGTTGACGTGGTAACTCCGCTACGGCTTTACGTAATTTCTTGTTTTCCTTAGCTGCTTTATTAAAAACGTTCAAAAAAGAAGTAATACATCCGTTACAGGCTAAACCGTGGTTTAAATAAACTTTTGTTTTAGCAGGGACAGGTATACCTTCAAAAGAACCCGGAATTAATATTTTCTTAGCAGAATCAGGCAGATCAAGCTTCAAAATATCATTCTTAAATGCTGCTTCATCCTTAAATGCAAAAATGGTGACAGGAGCCAACTGAAGCGTTGAATAATCAAGCGCAATCTTTATAAAATAATTGCTGGATTTAATTTTTGTTTTTGAAAAAGTATATATATAATCCTTAAATCCAACTGCTGAAAAAATGAGCGTATCCGAAGAGCTTATTGATATTGAAAAATCTCCGGACAAATCACTGGTAGTTCCTTCCTTAGTATTTTTATTAATTATGTGGACATAGGGAACGCTTTCGCCATCTTCTTTTTCTAAAATCTTACCGGATAATTTTATTTTGAGTTCTCTATTTTTTTCTGCGGGAGTTTGGGAGAAGCACAGTGAAGCTCCACTAAAACATAAGATGAAAAGAAAATAAATTCTATACATAACAATATATTAAGTGGAAGTTTAGATTCCCCTGGCAGGAAATCTATTATGCAGAAATTTATTGTGGGTGTAAGCCCAGGGAAATCGCCTTTAAAGTGAAAGAAGCTTCAATGAACTACTCATCCGTCCATACGGACGGGT
>CAMPJM010000828.1 GCA_946886805.1 uncultured Flammeovirgaceae bacterium
TTCCGAATGATGACGAACAAATTTGTCTGAATGAAGGAAAAAACAAGCGCAATGCCACAATGGGAATTATGCATACGTTTGTTTATCAAAAGGAGATCAATCCCTGGAAAGACGAGCTCTGTCTTGTTAGTTAGAGTCTGTACGCCGGGTTCGGAATTTTTAGACAAAAGGTTTATAAAGCAACCTCTGTAGGTATTAAATATTTTAAATATAAAAAATACCTGTTTCACATAATAGAGCGCCTCTTCCAAAGGCAGTCGTTTGGAAAGTTCGACAGGGATTCGCGGGAAAAAATCAGGTTATTCACAGCAAATATGCGGTGATTATTTTATATATTTACCGCAAAAGGAAAATAATTTAGATGGCAAAATACATTTATCAATCTGACGTATGGCCCAATTTCAAATGGGATGATAAGGAAATACAAGTAATTTTAGGTAGAGTACGTCATTTACAAGGCAAGATTTCTGGACAAATGGGAACGCTGGGATTTTCAATAAAAGAGGAAACTGTGCTTTCAACCTTAACACTAGATGTATTAAAATCGTCCGAAATCGAAGGTAATATATTGAACTATGAGCAGGTTCGCTCTTCAATTGCAAGACGGTTAGGATTGGATTATGCAGGTATGGTGCATGTTGACAGAAATGTAGAAGGTGTAGTAGAAATGATGTTGGATGCGACACAAAAGTATAATGAACCTCTCGACCATGAGCGAATATTCGGATGGCACGCTGCATTATTTCCTACAGGTTGGAGTGGGATGCACCGAATAGATACCGGTTGCTATCGCAATGGTGAAATGCAAATAGTTTCTGGACCAATGGGTAAAGAGAAAGTCCATTACCAAGCTCCATCGCCAGAATTTGTCAAACAAGAGATGGACGCATTTTTGGATTGGTTTAACACCGAAACTAAAATTGACGGAGTATTAAAATCGGCTATGGCACACTTTTGGTTTATTATAATTCATCCTTTTGATGATGGAAATGGACGCATTGCAAGGGCACTCTCAGACATGTTGCTTGCACGTTCAGAACATAGTTCTCAAAGATTTTACAGTCTTTCAAATCAAATATTAACGGAAAAGAAAGTATATTACGATATTCTACAACAAGCCCAACATAGTGATGGTGATATAACACAATGGCTGGATTGGTTCTTAAACTGTTTGTATCGAGCATTGATTTCAACGGAAGAGACTTTAAAAAGACTTCTTTATAAAGTTGATTTTTGGGATAAACACAAAGAAACCCTTCTAAATAGTAGGCAACGTTTGATGTTAAATAAACTTTTGGATGGATTTGAAGGAAAACTGAAAACTTCTAAATGGGCTAAAATAACAAAATGTTCTACTGATACCGCTTTAAGAGATATTAAGGATTTAATTGAAAAGCGTATTCTAAAGCGAGAAGAATCTGGTGGAAGAAGTACAAATTATGAATTGATTGATAATTAAAAGAATGCACTGGCCATAACAGTGCTTAAGAAATGTTACCTGCAATACATCAAAAAAGTTTAACCCTAAAATTAAAACATGAAAAAACATTTATTTCTATCCAGCTTTACGATGGCTATTATTTGCCTAACAACAAGCTGTGCAACCATAATTCATGGTTCGAAACAAGACATCTCAATTTCAAGCAACCCATCTTCGGCAATTGTAACTATTGATGATCAAAAAATGGGTGAAACACCTTTAACAACGAGATTGACTCGAAAAGCCAATCATACTGTTACAATTGAGCTTCCAGGCTATATGCCATACGAAACAAATTTTACAAGAAAGGTAGATGCGTGGATTGCTGGAAATATTGTATTTGGCGGTCTCATAGGTTTAGCTATAGACGCAATAACAGGTGGAATGTACAAATTAACACCAGATCAAATCCAGGCAGAGTTACGAAATCAAACTGCATCAATTCAAGATTTAAAAAGCGGAATATTTCTAACGGTAGTTTTAAAGCCTAATCCCGATTGGAAAAAGATTGATCAACTAGAGCGAATTAAAAATTAACATTAAAGTATTGCAGGTACTTTTGTTTGTTATCTATCTAAATCGATAAGAGTAAGGTACGTAACAGCATTTATAGCAAGTTATTTTGCATAAATGACATGTATCTATACATTGGTACTCAAATACAAACACTATTTCTAACAATTTACTTTTGTGGCAGGAAAGTCTGATGCCAGGTGTTTGTATTTGAATTGAGATACCGTGTTGCTTGAATAATACCGGATGAAAAATCAACCAACCTTAAATGTAAACCCTGTCAATTCCTCGGTCAATTTCCATAATTTCTTTGCACTGACATCGTCTAAAGAATACGGTTTCACGCCATTGAGTATTGATGGATCGATAGCTAATTCCGCTATATCAACATCTTCGAGATACACACCGCCTATTTCGTTTATTAGCGGATTTGTAGCAGCCCAAATGGTTGTCGCCGCACCTTGCGGAATGGTTTTGAGCGATGCTATAACCTCCTGTACAGGATTTCCTTTGTCATCTAAGAAGCCAAATTGCTGTAATATTTCTATTGGCGCTTCCCTAGCCAGTTCTGTTCCCCAGATATTGCCGGGATGCACTGCATAGGATCTTACCCCGA
>CAMPJM010000829.1 GCA_946886805.1 uncultured Flammeovirgaceae bacterium
AGCTATATCAACAACATCCCCTGCCGCCAAGTGAGAAGGTGGAAAATTCTTCCACATTTGTAATCCTCGCTTTGTCATTCGTTGAAAGCCATTTGGAAGCAGTCTCCTGGCTTCCGAAAAAATGAGACCTGCCGCAAAAACTTTGACGGATATCGCAGCTGTCAGCTTTTTCTACCCATGAAATATAAAGTGGAACAGGATCAGTCCACTCTAAAAAACCTTCATTTACTGATAACCGGATCAATTGGTCACTGACCGGATCTTTGGATTCAACGAAGGCAGAAAAAGATAAAAATTGTGGCAATAAAAAAGTATCCGCCGCGCACCATGTATATAATGTTTTACCGTTTACTATCATTTTATGCCGGGTCGGTACTAAGGATAAACCAAGAAAGCCGGTTACCTGACCCTGATCATCCACTTCTCCATAAGAAACTAAAACTTTCTCTGCCTCATCGGCATTTGCCCCAAGGAGCTCTGCAAAAAGTTTTACAGGCAGTGATTCACCTTTCAACAAATGTGCATATACTTTTTCGCTTCCGTTTAGATCCAGCTCATTCAGCATGTGCTCAAACTGGCCGATTGTCAGATCCATTTTATTTTCCATATCGTTTTTTAATTTTTTAAAGAATTAAGGACAACTTTACGTCCCTTCCTGTTTTATTAACTCGCACAGCAGCTCAATTCCGACACATCTTTATTGAAAGTAATTGCAGCCAGTTTGATTCCTTCCGATAAGGTCAGATAAGGATGAAAAGCCTCGGCCAGTTCCTCAATGGTCATGCCTGCTTTGATGGCCAGACTAAATTGCATGGCGAGTTCTCCGCCTTCGGGCGCAATGATTCTACCTCCAATGAGTTTATCATTCTCCGTGTTCCGAATAAGCTTGATAAAGCCCCTGGTGTCTAATGCTGCCTGAGCTCTGGGTATCTCTGAGAGCGGCATAACACTGATTTCGTAAGGGATACCCGCCTGTTCCGCCTCTTGCTCATCCAAACCTGCTCCAGCTACCTGCGGATCGGTAAAAACAACCCATGGAAGTGCTGTATAATCCACTTTTACGCCTGAACTTTTAAATGCATTTAAAACAGCTACTTTTCCTTCTTTTGCTGCCGTATAAACAAATGCCGGAGTATTGGTGCAGTCACCTGCGGCATAGATATGGCTTATGTTTGTTTCCTGCTTTTCGTTTACTTTAATATGTCCGGAGGGAAGAACCGAAACACTTGTTTTTTCAATATTCATGTTGAAAGTATTGGCTCTGGCTCCTGTAGCTACCAGCACATGCGAAGCCTCAAACACTCCCTCATTGGTAATAGCCGTGATGGTTTGGCCGTCTTTCCCGAATTTTTCAACAAGTACATTGGTACGGATGTCGATTCCTTCATTTCGAAGGTGCTTAGTCAGTTCATCAGTTATATCAGATTCCTGAGCCCGTAGTATTCTCCCGGATCTGTGCAGGATGGTGACTTTTGTACCGAAACGGTTGTAAGCCTGTGCAATTTCAAGGGCAATATAACCGGCACCTAAAACAATCAGATGCTTTGGCTGCTCTTCCATGTCAAACAGACTTTCGTTGGTCAGATAGCCTGTCTCCTTTAATCCTTCAATATCAGGGACGTTTGTGGTAGCTCCGGTAGCCAACAGGAATTTCATCCCTTTATAGTGCTTGCCATCGACTTCTATGGTATTAGCATCCACAAATCTGGCCCAGCCTTCCAGCACGGCTACCGTATTCAGTTTGTTTACTACATCCAGGTATTTCTTTTTCTGCAGGCTGGCTACTAATTCCTTTTTCTGCCTGATAATGGCTTTATAATCTACTTTTGGACTGGCTGAAGATACTCCGCTGAAGGGCGAGTGCTGTGCTTTATGAATTTGCTCCGCATTACGGATCAAATGCTTAGATGGAACACAACCAACATTTACGCAGGTGCCGCCAAGGTCTATTCCGGCATTGACCATCAAAACCGATAAACCCATTTCAGCAGCGGTGGTTGAGGCAGAAAAAGCGGCTGAACCTCCACCAATGATGATTAGGTCATACTGGTTCTTCCCGGCATTTTCCCTATTTCCATTCCCGATTGCCGTTGCCTGGTAATTACCCTTGCTCACGGTTTGAATAATCTCCACTTTGGTGATCGTATCAGGGTCAAAGGTAAAGGTGGCTTTTCCATCTTTATAACTTACTTCTTTGCTGTAAATGCCACTTCTGTTTTCAAAGTCCTTTTCAATGGAAATGGCGCAATGATTACAAGTCATTCCTTTTATCTCCAGCTCAAGCTTTTCCAGTTTTTTATCTTCAGGAGAATCTTCCACCTCTCTCGTTACCTGATAGCTCTTCATGCTGTTCACAGCCTCAATAATCTGTTCCTTAGCTACCTTTTCAGGATCATATTTAAATGTGCCCAGACCATCTTTATAGCTAACATCCTGATCAAGTACGCCATTTATACTACTTATTTTTTTCTCGATTCCGCTAGCGCAATGGTCACAGGTCATGCCTGATATTTTTAAGCTTACTTCCTGGCCTGAGCCCCCGTTGCGCTGTTGTTCATTCAATTTGTCAGGGAACATATTTCTTATTTTATGTATCATCTTATTAGTAC
>CAMPJM010000830.1 GCA_946886805.1 uncultured Flammeovirgaceae bacterium
CTCCAATAAGATTCAGGAAAACTCCTTGCCGTATAAAAGCTATGTCCGGCTGCGGCAGTGAAACCGCCAAACACGTCTACCTGCCTCACCTTGGAAGTGATGGGTTGCATAGCATAGTGTCCGTCAATCTTGACGCTGCCCGAAGTAGGAATACCTTCAACATTTTGCAAAATCCTATCGGGGATTCCCAAATAAACGCTATGGGTATTATTTGCTGTTGATGCGAAAAGATCATTATTTTCGGTGTAGCCAAACCCCCAGGTATTGTTACTCGTACTAGTCAAAAATTCGAATGAAGAAGCGTCCGGAGCAAAGCGATACATCCCCTGTTTGAATTCTCTATTTTCACCTGCAATAGTTCCTTCAAATCCTGAGTAACCTACTACACCATAAATATTATTATCAAATCCATATTTTAAGTTTGAGGGGCCGGCATGTGTATCAAACGTGCCCCATCCATCAATCAACACTTCCCTTACATCTGCTTTATCATCGCCATCAGTATCTTTCAGGAATAAAAAATGCGGTGCCTGAGCGACTATAATCCCTCCATTTGAGAAAGTTAAACTAGTAGGAATGTTCAGATTCTCTGCAAAAACCGTTATTTTATCCGCTTTACCATCATTGTCTGTATCTTCCAGTATTTTGATCCTGTCGTCGCCGACCCCTTCCTGATCCCGTACAGTATTGGGATAATCTACCGTTTCTATCACCCATAATCTACCTCGCTCGTCCCAATCCATATCAATAGGATTGATAATATCAGGCTCTGAAGCAAATAATTCAAGTCTAAATCCAGCAGGCACCTGAATCAGTTTTTTTGATTCTTCGGGTGACAAAGGTTCTTGGTATTGTGGAGCAGGGTCTCTTTGTTCATAATTGGGAATATTGGGAACATCTTTATAAACCAAGTTTGGTATCTCCTTTAAATAAGCATTCCATTGCTCTTTCACCGAATCATCTATCGCCCACAAAATGCCACTTTTTATTAGCTTTTGAAATTCGGGGTTGCCCCAGGTACGCTCATCATGTCCGTAAGCGGTATAAAAAATCTTCCCTTCACCATGTTCTTTTACCCATGTCCATGGTTCACGATGATCTCCCTCAACCCTTTCCATCAAAACGGTGCGATCATCACTTAATTTATGGTGAAAATAGGTTTCGTCCCAGGTAGAAAATTCTTCAACCGATTGCATAGCCGGGTGTTCCGGTTTCACAATTTCTGCCGTAAAAGTTCCTGTATCATGCCGCATGAACTGACCACCTACGAGTTCAATATAACCTTCAGAGTTTTGGAAGCAAAAGCTGGCTGAGTGGATAGGAATAAAAGCATGACCATCTGCCACGTAATCCATCAATGCCTCTTCCTGAGAAGGCGTTATTTCTTCATGATTTGCATAAATTATCAACCCATCATAAAGCGCCAACGTTTTCGGATTTAGATCTTCAACTTTTTCCGTATACGAAATATTAATTCCACTTTGGGAAAGGCCTGAAGCCAATAAAGGCATAAAAGCAGCTGAATTATGATGTTCGCTTTCGTGGCCAAGAAACAAAATTTCAATTCGCCGCGGACCAGTATCAGCCGTTTGCTTTTCTGAGGAATTACAACTAAAAACAATTATTGCAATCAGCATTAAGAGAGATGCCCGTACCATTATAACTTTCATAGATTTGTAAAATAAATAGAAGTACAATTTTCAAAAAAAACCGATACGATACATACTTTATTTTATCTTATTCTGACTATTTTTTGTCATTCCTACAATTAAAACTTAAATTTAATGACAATATTAAGTTAAAAGTGGAAAAGTTTAATGTTTAATGTTCAAAATTCAAGGTTCAGAGTTCAAAGTTCAAAGTTCATAATTCAAAGCTTAAAGTTCAGAGTTTAAGGCTCAGAGCTTAGGGTTCAAAGTTTGAAGTTCAGAGTTTAGAGTTTAAAGTTTAAAGACAAAGTTGAAAGTTTGAAAATTGATTGTCTAACATCTAATGTCTAATTCGTAATTTCCAATTTGTAATTTATAATTTCCAATTTGTAATTTCCTTGAAGCCTGCACTCGAAAAATCGCCCATACCAGATACACATGCTTTTGTTGTAAAGGACTTGCGCCAGGTAAATTTTGACCCGAAATGGCATTTCCATCCTGAATATCAGCTTTTTGTGGTCTTAAAAGGTACAGGAACAAGATTTATTGGTGACCATGTAAAGCATTTCAAGGAAGGAGATATTGCTTTTACAGGTCCAAATTTGCCTCACCTTTGGCGTAGCGACAATGAAGAAACCGACGTGGAGGATGAATTATTTGTCGAGGGAGTAGTCATTTATTTTCAGGAAGATTTTATGGGAAAAACATTACTTCAGAAGGAAGAAATGATAAAACTCCGTCAGCTATTTCTGAAAAGTCACCGGGGATTGGATATATTGGGAGAAACAGCAGCCAAAATTAAATCCATGATGGTGGAGCTTCTCCAGCTCGAAGGCCTTGATAGTGTAATCCAGCTACTAAAGATCCTAAATGCCTTAGCCAGTACTTCAGAATATAAATTACTTGCCAGTCCTGGCTACACCAACTCATTGAAAGAGGCTGATACTGAAAGAATGAG
>CAMPJM010000831.1 GCA_946886805.1 uncultured Flammeovirgaceae bacterium
GAGCAGGTTAACTTGAAATTAGAAGACGCCGTAGACGCCTCAATAAATACAGAAGTACTTGTTGAAACCACAGTGGCCAATGAATGGGAAGAACTTTCTTTTTCTTTTTCTTCTAGTAATTCTGATAAATTCGATAGAATGGTACTCTTTTTTAATTTCAATGGAAATAAAGATGCGGCCTCAGTACATTATTTTGATGACATAGTATTGGTAGAAGGTGGAGATACAGGAGGACCTGGAGGTCCATCTGCTGTACCTACCGTTGCAGCACCAGCACCAGCTTTAGATGCAAGTTTAGTAATTTCCATGTTTAGCGATGCTTATGACGATGTTGCAGTTGATACCTGGAGAACTGAATGGTCAGACGCAGTATTGACTGACACAACTATAGCAGAAAATGCAGTTAAAAAGTATAGTGCATTAAGCTTCGTTGGTATTGAAACGGTTAGCAACCAGATAGACGCCTCTACCATGACTCATTTTCATGTAAATGTATGGACTGCAGATGCTACAGAAATTAAAATTAAACTGGTAGATTTTGGTGCCAATGGAGTTTATGATGGTCCAGGAGTAGGAGATGATGCAGAACATGAAATTGCTATAGAGAATCCCGCACAAGAAGAATGGGTTAGCTTAGATATTCCATTAACTGACTTTACTAATTTAACTACACGGGCTAATTTAGCCCAGTTCATTTTTGTTGGGGCACCCAGCAAAGGAAATACAATTTTTATGGATAATATTTATTTCTATGATGGGTCGGATATTGTAACAGGACCCGTTACCGCAGCACCTGCACCAACTGTACCAGAGGCTGATGTTATTTCCTTATTTAGTGATGCCTATACTGATGTTACTGTTGATACATGGCGCACCGATTGGTCAGTAGCCACTTTAGAGGATGTAGTAATAGATGGAGGCGCAGTGAAAAAGTACAGCGGCTTGAATTTTGTGGGAATTGAAACCGTTGCCAGCCAAATTGATGCTACGGAAATGGGATTTTTTCATACTGATGTTTGGACAGGCGATGCAACGGAAATCAGAATAAAACTGGTAGATTTTGGTGCTGATGGTGCATTTGACGGTGGAGATGATACCGAACATGAAATAACAATTTCAGATCCAGAGCTAAATACCTGGATATCTTTAGATATTCCGATTTCTGATTTTACAGGACTTACTACTAAGTCCAATATATCTCAGTTAATTTATGCAGCACAACCAGCCGGATCTGCCACTATATTTGTTGATAATGTATACTTTCACAAATAAAGGCTAGCAAGATTGCTAAGTGCTACTTTATCATTCGGTTGTTTCCGAAGGTGTTAAAGTAGCACTTAATTGATTTTTAATTCAAAATAAAAACATGAAACAAGTAAAATATATCATAATTGCTATTACCAATTTATTGTTATTCTCTTCGTGTGATTCCAGCGCTACGGCCCCAAATGTAGATCTTGAGAATTTAGAAGTGGAATACACGCTTATCGGTGCTGATGAATCTAATCCTAATGGAGATGGCTCTGGCAAGATAGAGGTTACTGCATTTGAAAAAAATGCGGTTAGGTATGCCTTTAGATTTGATACGGGAGATTTGATAGAAAGTGAGTCAGGAAGAATCGAACACACTTTTTCCAAGGAAGGAGTTCATTCCTATACAATCGTGGTTTGGGCGTATGCAGAATCAGGTCAGTTTGTAAATAAAACCTCAACTGTAGAGGTTTATAAATCAAATGAAGACCCAAATGAAGAGCCAAGTGAAGGCTTTAATACATTGGCATTTTCAGATGAATTTGAATACGAAGGAGCTTTAGATGATGAAAAATGGTTTCACCAAACAATTCCTCCGAACAACGGGAGCTGGCACAATAACGAATTGCAACATTACACCGATAGGTTGGAAAACTCATTTGTGAGTGATGGAACACTTAAAATTAAAGCTTTAAAAGAAAATTACACATTTGAAGGCTCAACTAAACCCTATACTTCTGCCCGGTTGAACTCCAAATTTGCTTTTCAATATGGCAAGGTTGAAGTTCGCGCAAAATTGCCTGGCGAAGCTGGAACATGGCCAGCAATCTGGACCTTAGGCGCTAATGTCAATGAGGTCGGGAATTATTTTGGAGATCAATACGGGAGTGTTGGTTGGCCTGCCAGTGGTGAAATAGACATTATGGAACAAACAGGAGCCGATAAGTCCAAAACTTTAGGTTATTTTCACTGGGGAGACACGAATACAGGTGAATATAAAACTACTGGTGATGAGATTTCTGTAGCTAATACAGCAGAAGAATATCATATCTATGGGATGGTTTGGAATGAAGAATTCATAAGACTTACTGTTGACGAAAGAGTTATAATTGAACTGCCAAATACACAAGACAAACCTTTTGACAATCCACATTACCTTTTGTTAAATATAGCGATGGGCGGTAATTTAGGTGGAGAAGTTCCGTCCAATTTCACAGAGGCTATATTTGAAATAGATTACGTGAGAATTTACCAATAATCCGACTGAGTAAAAGAGACTCTTGTATTTTCAAATTTCCTGATTCAGACAAAAAAGGATTAGCAAAAAATGTCTGAATCAGGATTTACAGGATTAAA
>CAMPJM010000832.1 GCA_946886805.1 uncultured Flammeovirgaceae bacterium
GGCACCCAATCGCTGTCCGCTTTTAACACCAGGTGATTGGGGCTTATTTTCTCATCTTCTATATCTACCAATGCGTAAGGCAAAGAAAATTCATGAAAATCTTTCTCAACAGTCTGGCTAATATTCCAGCCAAAAACACCTCCGTTAGAAAATCTTATTCTTTTTAAAACTTCCTGAGAATTATTAAATTTTTTGAACTTAGGAAGAATCTTGATTTGGTGTAAGTCCTCTGTATGAGCTATAAAATGATTTAAAACATCAACCGCTTCTCCATGTAACTCACCATTGTTATCTTCATAAATGCTGTTATCCTTTTCCACATACGCCAACAAAATAGTACCGGATCTATTAGTTTTTATTGATCCCCACGAGGAGTCAATTTTTTGACATGCATTTACTAAACATATCCCGACCATACAAAATAAAACGAGCAGAATTACATTTATATATATGTCGCTGGTATTGATTTTCCTTATTCCTTTATTCATTTCCGGTGCCTTGGCATTTCATCTGTAATTTCATAACAATTTGATCGGTTAAAAACTTATTCAAACTCCTAACATTACAGAAGTAAAAATTATGCCACATTTATATATTAGGGATAAAGAAGAATGGTGGGCGAAAAAAATAGGAAACTGGTGATATATTAGCATAAAATTTGCTTTATATTAGTCAACCTACATAGTGGTGGTTATTTATATTTAAATGTAAGCTTGTTGCCAAAGGTATTTTTTCTAATTATCACTTTTTCCTTTTGTACTTTCCAGACTCTAGCGCAGGTACAAGACACAACTGCTAATAGTTTTGATACTGTTTTTTTGCAGAAGGATTATATCATAACGATTGCAGACAGTGCTCTTTATGTAAAAAAAGACACTACGGTTATTATTGCTGATAGCCTGGATTATATTATCAACACTACTCCTGATGAAAAGACTATCCAGTTCTATCAAACCTTAAAAGAAAAGTTCTACAAAACAAGAGTTACCCGCGAGCTTTACGACCTGTTATTTACTGAGCCCTTAGATGAGGACAAAAAACCTACCAAGGAAAAGCCCGAAAAAAGTGATGATGTTTATACGAAGTACAAGGGTAAAATAATAGGAAACATCAGGATTAAAAAGTTAGAAGTTTTTGGCACTCACATCGAGGATACAACAAGAAGCGTAGACTCCAGATTGGTCAATACGGGAAATAAATTACACATAGACACGAGAAGTAGGGTAATTCGTAATAACTTACTTATTGAAAAGGGCGATGTCGTGGACCCCTTGGAGCTTTCAGATAATGAAAGGATCATCCGGGAGCTTTCTTTTATTCAGGATGCCCGGTTATTAATTGCTCCACGTGCTAATGATAGCGACACCGTTGACATAGTTTTAGTTACAAAGGACGTTTGGTCAATTTCCTTTGGTATTGATCCTAGCGGCTTTTCCGGTGGCAGGGTACAAGTCGACGATAGAAATATTCTAGGTTTAGGGCATGAGCTGGATAATTACATCTATTTAAGCCCAGATGAAAATCAGTCATGGGGATATGAGGGAATATATAGAATACCGAATATTTATGGTTCGTTTATTACCACGGAGCTAAAATACTCCAACACCTACTTCAATAATATTTATGGCTTCCGTTTATTCAGAAATTTTATCACCCCCGAAACGAAATACGCCGGAGGATTAGAAATTAGCAACCAGGAACTACGGCAGGAAATCTTTCAGTCCGATAGTACCATACTAAAGTTTCCTTATAAATTTAATTTACAGGATGTTTGGATGGGTCGGGCGTTTTCTCTGAACAACAATGCCGCTCAAAGGCCACAGATAATAATAGCAGGCAGGTATACCCATAAAAAATTTACAGAAAGGCCCACTGTAGAAGCTGATACGAATAGGGATTACCACAGTAATAGCTTTATTCTCGGGAGCATAGGTTACTCCAGGAGAGAATATTTCAAAGGCCATTACATCTATGGGTTTGGGCGTACTGAAGATATTCCGCAAGGTGCATTAGCGGAAATTACAGTTGGAAAGGAACTTGGAGAGTTTTACAAAAGGTATTATACCGGGTTGAGGCTTTCTACTGGTAAATTCATTCCGGGAAGGGGTTTTATATTTGGGGAAGCAAACCTCGGGGGATTCTTAAAAAAAGGAATTTATGAACAGGGAATTCTGAATTTTCGGGTAAATGGCTTTAGTGATTTATTTCACATCAATCGATACAGCCTCAGGCAATTTTTCAAAATTGAGTATACCAAAGGGTTTAGGAGGTTTAACGAAGAATATATTACCATAAATGATGATGACGGGATAAGAGGGCTCAACAGCATTTATTTAAGGGGAACTAAAAAGCTTATGTTCAACATCGAAACATTAGTATTTACTCCCTTTCAACCAATAGGCTTTCAATTTGCTTTTTTTGGGTTTGCTGATTTTGCTGTGATCAGCTCTGAGCAAAACCTTTTCAAAGGCGATCTTTATTCCGGGTTTGGACTAGGGCTGAGAATTCGAAACGATAATTTAACTTTCAACACCTTTCAGATTCGCCTGGGTTATTATCCAAAAGTACCTATCAACACATCATCCTGGGATTTCAATATATC
>CAMPJM010000833.1 GCA_946886805.1 uncultured Flammeovirgaceae bacterium
TTGTGTTCATTCAGGGTTAATCAAGCTTTTGTGCAAACGCTCCCCAGAATTGTTGTTTGACCCTTTGTTTATTGACAGTCAAAAAATCTATGCATAATGCAACTGCTCCCCAAAAATTTTGCTTGATCCCTGAAATCTTCGGGCTAAGCTCGCGCCCTCTCCAAAAAAAGAGAGGATTAAAGGTCAATTCACAATGACTTTTGTCAATGGTTCTTAAATTTGCCTAATGCACTATTCTGATAAACGCCTACTTTATTTCAAACAGGGAATTGTCCACGTCTTGGTTTACTTCAATTGACACCACCTCTGCCGTCAAACCGGGAGGGGATAGGGTTAATTGACCTGGAAATTTTACGCCTGATTTATCAGAATAATCACTAAATAAAACTGTTTGGGTGATATTTCCTTTCGGAGTGAATGAAGTGTTGGTCTCCTTAATCTTCAGTCCGTTTTCCACATTAAAATAACTTACTGTTTTTGCACCCGAAGGTAGCGTAACTTCTACAACATAGACCTCTTTGCCATCTACATTCTCGATGCCCTTAAGTTCTGTTTTCACATCGCTTTCTTTATATTCTAGTTCTGGGAATAAAGCCGATTTGAATGTTATATCTTTCCTCTCTTCCTCACTTAAAGGAACTTTCTTCCCTTGTTGAAATACAGCCGCTTTTTTGCCGTTATATACCTCCTTCTGGAGAACCATGGGACCCATTTTTACTTCCATTACCATTTTATCGGGAAACTTATAGGTGCGTACAATTTCGATATTATTACCTTGAAAAGAAGCGTTCATTACAAATTGAACATCCTTTACTTTGGAAAGATTTTCTTCGCCACCTAAAGCATTAATATAAGTGGAGATGACTTTTTCAGCCGTTAAATCCTTGGGCAAAGCACTTTTTTCTTTGGGAGTATAAGGGTTTCCGTAAATATCATAGTATTGCAATAACCCAAATTTGCTAATGCCTTCCTTAATATCTTCGCCTTTGCCAACCACTATAATAAAAGCATTATCTGGCTTTATATAATGTTCGGCCATTTCCTGAACATCCTCCAAAGAAACTGCAGCTATCTTTTTAAGGTAGTTAGTATAGTAATCTTCAGGAAGATCATATCGGTCGATATTAATTGCAAAATTAGCTATTGTTTGAGGGTTCTCGAGCGATCTGGCAAAACTTCCTGTTATGTAATTCTTTACATTTTGAAGCTCGTCAGCGGTTACATTGCTTTTACCAATATCATTTAATTCATGCAAAAATTCAACTATAGCACTGTCTGTAACTTCGTTTCTCACACTTGATGAGGCACTGAAGCTTCCAACCAACTCATCGCTGGACAATGAAGAGGTGGCTCCATAAGTATAACCATGCTCCTCTCTTAAATTCATATTTAATCGCGACGAGAAAGCTCCTCCCAAAATCTGGTTCATTACTGTTGATTTGATAACATCAGGATGGCCTGGTTTCAATTCTATCGGGTAAGTAATATTGATTACCGACTGAACTGAGGTAGGTCTGTCGACAAATGCTACTACCGTTTCTTCAGGTGCTTTTGGTATTGGATATTCGGCGGTTGGCACATTTCCTTTTTCCCATTTTGCAAAATGTTTCTTGACTAGTTTTTCTGCTTCTTGCTTATTAATATCTCCCACCACTGCCAAATACGCTTTGTTTGGCTTAAAATAGGTATTGTAATAAACTTTAATTTCATTAAGGTCAATATTTGCTACTGTTTCTTCGGTGGTTATTTCTCCATAAGGATGATTATTCCCGTATCTCAATACCTGGGAAACATTTGATGCTATAGCATTAGCATCATCTTTATTGGCGGCAAGCGCAGAAATTGTCTGCTTTTTTAGCTTTTCAAGTTCACTTTCGGGAAAAGAAGGATTTAGTACAACATCGGCCATAATTTCCATTATCTCATCCGCATATTTTTTTAATGAAGAGGCATATACACCTGAGGAAGAAGTGGATAAATAAGCACCCAGAAAATCAATATCTTTATCTAATTCCGCTTTACTTCTCGAGGTGGTCCCCGTTCTCAAAAGCTGCCCCATCATGCTTACATAACCTGCATTTTCCCCTTCTAATACAGGGTCATTATCCAATAGTAATGAAAAAGTGACCCGGGGAAGCTTGTGGTTCTCTACCACAAAAACTTTCATCCCGTTTTTTAAGGTAAAGGATTCGACATCTCCTATTTGAATTTCCGGAGCAGGCCCCGGTTCCGGTTTTACCGATCGATCTAATTGCGCCCATCCTGAAAAGGAAAAAAACAATAGCACGACTAGGAAAATATATTTGTTCATTTTTTGTAGGTTTATAGTTTAGATATGGCGGATATTGATTTTCTAACAATTCCTAAACACCAAGAATTAATTTGGTCGATTGCAAACTTCTATAATAGCTAATTATTAGCGCCAACTTCTTCCCCACCATTTCCTTCCGTACTGGACTTGGGGAGGTAATAAAGCACTACACGATTTTCCTTCGTAAAATATTCGTTTGCCACCCGTTTTATATCTTCTCTGGTAACATCCATGTATCGCTCAATTTCAGTATTTATAAGATTTGCATCACCAAAATACATGTGATAATT
>CAMPJM010000834.1 GCA_946886805.1 uncultured Flammeovirgaceae bacterium
GGATTTTGCAAAACCCCTGTTGAGGCAACAATATGATCTGAAGGAACTGTCATTTTAACTTTATAATTACCAAAAGGAAGCGCAAACTCCCCTCTACCTAAGAATTGTTTATGCTGCCAACCTTTATAGTCGCTGTAAACCGCCATTCTGGGAAACCACTGAGTGATTGTAAACAGATAATTTCCATCTTCTTCAAAATATTCATAACCACCTCTGCCACCCATCCGCAGCCTGTCATTTATGTTATAGCTCCAGTCTACCTGAAAAGTAAAAGATTCACCAGGCTTCATAGGTTTGCCCAAATCTAATCTCATCATAGTTTTATTGATGGTAAAGGGTATATCGCGCCCTTCGCTATCTTTTACACTTTCAATTTTATGACCGCCATCAAAATCAGGATAGCCTGTAATTCTATCAATCTTTTCCACAGTCATTCTCCCCGCAAGTGAATTTGTAGCAGTAGTATAGGTGTCGGAGTCCTTCGCTCTCATATTCTGATCCAACTGCAACCATAAGTAGGCAAGATGATCAGGAGAATTATTTATATACGTAATCTTTTCTGTACCGATTATTCGCTGGTTATTTTCATCTAGCGTAACCTCTATATCATAATCTGCCTGTTGTTGCCAGTAAGCGTGGCCAGGGGCGCCAGAAGCAGTTCTATATATATTCGGAGATCGCCATACAGGTTCCAGCTGTTCAAATTTTCCCTCAAATTCACTTTGTGCAAAACCATCAGACCAGAATAAAACCGCACAGAAGATCAATACTGTTGTACTATTTAAAAATCGCATCATTTTACCAAAATTTTGTTTCCATCATTAATGTAATTGCTATTGCTGCTATGCCTGCAGAAACAACCAAATTTAAATCCCTTCTGGGAACGCTAAAAATATTAATCAAAATATAAGACATAGAAAGAAATATTATAACCACCACAATCTGGCCCAGCTCAATCCCAAGGTTAAATGCAAATAATTCCATTACAACCCCTGTATTTATTCCTAAGATACTTTTTAGGTAATTTGAAAACCCAAACCCATGTATTAAACCAAAAAGCAGCGCAAAAATGTAATTAGTTTGAAATCTCTTTGGCTGAAATACAAATTGTTTTTTAAATAAGTTAAAAAAAGCAGTTACAAAAATGGTCACCGTAATAAGAAATTCTATAATTTCCGTTCTTACCAATACAATATTTAATGTTGATAAAGCTAAGGTTACAGAATGCCCTATTGTAAAAGCAGTCACTAATATTAAGACTTTTTTCCAATCTTTTAAAATATAAATGCTGCATAAAGCTATAATAAACAAAACATGATCAAGACCATTTATGTCAAGGATGTGCCTAATGCCTAATTGAAAATACAATACAAATTGGGACATGAAATAAATTTCGATTAAAAGTACTCTCCCCTTTTTTGAAGGATTGTAAAATTAATGCATAATTTTGTAATGAGGGACATCTACCATAAAAATGCATACTTTATTAAATTATTTTTTAACCCTAATTTATTTTTCTGCACATCCATTCCACGTAAGTGTGTGTGATGTGAATTACAACAAAGAAGCTAAATCAGTAGAAATAACTCATAGAGTTTTTTTAGATGACCTTGAGCATGCCTTAAGGGAATTCTCGGGACAAAAAGTTGATATAGTTAAAAGTGCTAAAAATGATCTGCTTAATCCCCTGGTGATTGACTATTTAGAGAAAAACTTTACTTTAATTATTGATGGAAATAAACAGAAACTTAGTTTTATTGGTAGTGAAATCCAGGCAGATGCCATTTGGATCTATCAGGAATCAAGTCCCGTCAATAGTTTTCAGGAAATTTCGGTAAAGAATACGGTACTTTTTGAAATGTTTGATGATCAAACCAACCTTGTTCACATAAAAAAAGGCAAGAAAATAAAAAGCCTTAGGTTATATGAAGAAAACAAAAAGGACGGGGTAAAATTCTAAAGGTTGACCTATCAGATGATCCTCTTTTGATGTTAAAAAACGAGTCCTTCGCTCCAGTCCTTCAAATGCCGAAGAAGCAAAATAAGACAAAGTGCAAAAGTTAATGGAGAGCCTAGAATTTTGTCAAATGTTTTTGAGCAGGCCTAAAATATAGAATACCCTATTATCAAAGCGCTTTTGTTAAATGCTCCGCTATAGCTCACGTAATTTGATAAAATATCTCTTGTCAACTGATATCTTGCTTCGAGGCTGAACCTGCTAAAGTTAAATCCAATTCCAAACGCAGCATCAAGATTACTAGTACCCGACAGATCCGCTGTCCATTCATAATCTATATTAGAGGTTATTACCACATCATAAACCAACAGGGCGTTTAGAAACATTTTTGTTTTTGGATTAAAAAAGATGGAATATTTTAATCCCAGCGGTAATTCCAAGGATTTATACTCTACCTTAACATATTGCGGGCGGGTACTGAACATGTTTTCGGATTCGCTCTTATAATAGTTGTAGGAAGGATCTACTATTATACTCCATTTATTCTTATTAAACGGCAGAATAAATTCTAGCTCTAGCCCGAATCTAAGGCTTATGTTGTTAGAAAAATCAGTGTTTCGCCTTTTACTCTGTTCATTATTTAT
>CAMPJM010000835.1 GCA_946886805.1 uncultured Flammeovirgaceae bacterium
TGCAATTATTGTCCCCGCTATCGTCTTTCTGGTTGTTCCCTTCTTCGCTTTCTATTTTTTCAGAAGGCTCTCCATTTTCGGGTAACGGTGGAAATTGTTTGTGTTCCTTTTGGTAAAGGAGATCTAAAGAAGTTAAGGTTTCTAACGGTTCGATATTTGAACCGGTCGACACATCATCTTTTTTATTTACATCAGATACAGATGCAAACGAGGATAGCCCAAGAAGCAAAGCCGCCGTAAGGTGCCATAAGGTTATAAAGAAAACTCGCTTTGGTTCTGCTGTCATTTCACTTTGGAAATAGGCGACAAAGGTATTGCTTTATGTGAAAGCGCAAAACTAATAATCAAAATTATCAATAAAATCGCTTTTAAAATTTTAAGCACTTAACGTGTTTAAGTTAAAAGTATATTTGAAATGTTTTGATATTCCTGTTGTAGCTGACAGAAGAAAGCCTATTAATGCCAGGCCCTCTTCCGCAGGATTTGCCTCTTATTGCGTGTATGCCAAAGGGTTTCAAAAATAGTAATTCTTTTTCCCACATAAAAGGTCATGGGGATTTTTTAAAGCTAGTGCTGTGTGAAGACCGTGCCGCAGCCGTTCCCACTAATGCATGAGAGAAAATGGCTCTCCCTTACCTGAATTTACCGATGGGGAACATAGTTTTTTAGGTGGTTTTTTCTGTGCATGAGACTTTTTGGAAGAGCTACTGAAATCGCTCAAAATCCCCGATGGGCATACTTGTTGCAACTAAACAGGCTCATCGACCTAGTCACTTATGCAAATCGCATCTTATTTTGGTGTTGATTCGGTAAGTAGTCCATTCGGCTCAAAATGATAAATGAACCCATCAACTTCTAGAGTGTGTTCATTTTGCATGATGAATCTCCCCTTGTTAACTGTCTTGAATTCCTCAATTTTGGTTCTTCCCTTGTTGAAAACATCATAATGAGTTGCCAAGAGATTAAAAAAATTGATATTTCCATTTGCCTTCTGATGATCTGGGATATGTTCATTGCTAAAAGCTTCCGGTATTTGAAGCAATGCCTCACATTGCATATTTACTTCTTCCATTGCTTCGATCTCATTTCTATGGAATCGCATTGCCTCGGACAGCATGTTCTCAAACATAATTTTGTTTAAGTTTATAAGCCATTTTGATGAACGATTCGTCCAGTCAGAAGAGGTATAACTTTCAAGAAATCCCTCCTTAAAGTTTAGGTACAAGCCAATCGAAGGAGCGTTATAAAGAGATTTGCCTTCTTTTTCAAGTAATAAGACCGAGTTTAAATATTCATAGGTTAACGAATGTCTTTCAATACCTTCGGTCAGAATATATTCAACCGTGTGGCTCGAATATTCAATGCTCCAATCAATATTCTTTAATTCGTGAGTAATTATCTTTAAATCAATTTTTGAATCTCTTTTCTTGGCTGTGGCAAAAACAGGACACTGGGTGAATATTCTAACACCAATAACCTCTATTGTTGGTGAATCAAAAGTATGAACCGTATGAACTTGTGTCGGGTCAAAACCTATCTCCTGAATTATTTCACAAATGGATCTGTTCATAGGTCGTTCGGCCAACTCAGTTAAGGTACTTCCGTCAATTTTATAAATACCTGTTTTTTCGTTTCCAGCGTTGTTCGAATACTTCTCAAATAGTCCTTTAAACATCTGTTGGGGATATTGTTAATTTTCATTTTCCCTCAATCTAATAATTTTTTTATGTTTTTGAAAGAATTTAAATTGATTTTATGATGTCATTTTTAGCATTTGATCAACTTGAAGATGACAATATTTGTGAAAGTTCTGGAATAATGGTGCTTCATTTTTAAATGATACTTGCAGGAGTGTTTTTTAAAGGGGGATTAATTGAAGCTCGGAGGCGAGGTACAATCAATATCGTCAACGAATGTATTACTGCGGATTTACCGGAGCCAACATTCAAATTTGAATTTAGTGGCATATCCTTATCCTTTTCAAAGACAAATGCACAGAGAAATATTAGCAACAAATTGGATTAAATGAAAGGCAAATTAAAGCTGTTTATTATGTCAAAGAAAAAGAGTTTATTACAAATAGCATTTATCAGGAACTTTGTAATATTTCGGAAAGAACAGCTTCCAGAGACCTTGAAAATTTAAGAGAATTGAATGCTCTTAGAAAGCTTGGAGAGCAAGGGCACACGATATCAACTTAAGTATGGCGGTTAAATAGCGGATATATTGCGGATTTGGCGAATATGGGGCAAATAAAACAGATTAGAAATTTAAATTACTGCTTTTCTCTCACATATACACGACATTTGCTTCTTGGTCTAGTGTGCCAGGGATTGGTTTTTGAGCGCAACTAAACAACTAAATGAAAAACAAATCGTTTTTTTTAATGCCAAAATTGTACTTTAACCGATATTAGCCAGAGCTAAAAATATAACATTTAGTAAATTGAAAATTAAGAATCCCATACCAAATAATAAAATTTCTAATTATGTTCAGAACATACTTGTTATTGAAAATTTTCAGGTAAGCAATCCGTTCGTTTTGCCTTTATATGCAAATGGAGCTCCAACTCTTTTATTTCAAACTGCCAAAGGA
>CAMPJM010000836.1 GCA_946886805.1 uncultured Flammeovirgaceae bacterium
TACTTCAACTGGATTTATGGAGGTGCAGCTTTTGTGACATGGGCCGAAACCGAAACCACGTTCGCATTGACGAATTGTCAAATCCCCTCCCCCACAACATTTCCTAATTTATCCTCACTCGTCCACAAATTTTTTGTAAATAGTTTTATCTTTGTGCGAAATAAAATTTTGTTGAAACAATTCATATGAGCAATTTATTAAAATTAGATAAGATAGATCGGAAGATATTAGAGATCCTACAGTCTAATGCCAAGATTACCAATGCCCAACTATCTAAAGACATCGGCTTATCCCCAGCTCCCACGCTGGAAAGAGTGAAAAAACTGGAAACGATGGGGATTATCAAGAGCTACCATGCAAAATTGGATACAGATAAAATCGGCTTAGGCGTAAGTACCTTTGTTCAGGTGAGTCTGATCGGGCACAATAAAGAAAATATTGAGGAATTTGTACGGCAAATAAACGAAATAGAGGAAATTATTGAATGTCACCACATTACAGGGTCGGGAGATTTTATTTTAAAAATAATTACCAAGGACATAGCAACTTATCAGAAGCTAATGTTGGAGAGAGTCAGTGATATTAAAGTGGTCGACAATATGCAATCTATGGTTATTTTGTCTACTTTTAAAGACAGCAAGGTGATGCCAATCCCGTAAGCAAATATGATTTGGTGATTTGGTGATTTATGATTTGCAACCAATCCAACAATTCATAACTCATGACTCATAATTCACAATCCACAATTCATAATTATAATTCATCATTCATAATTTCAATATGCCTAAAGAAAATCTAATTTTAGATGAAAACCAGGTCCTTCAGAAGATAAAGCGGATTGCTTATGAAATTTATGAAAATAATTTTCAGGAAGCAGAAATAATAATTGCCGGAGTAGACGACAAAGGTTACGAACTTGCTCAAATGGTGTGCAGCCATCTGCAAAGTATTGCTGAAATGAAGACTGTGCTGGTCAGAGTAAAGGTTGACAAGCTTGCAAAAGTGCAGGGCGATGTTCATTTGGATTGCTCACCAGAAATTTTTGACCAGAAATGCGTCGTATTAGTTGATGATGTATTGAATTCAGGAAGGACTTTGGCTTATTGTCTTAAGCCATTTTTGAATATGAATGTTAAAAAGGTAGAAACTGTCGTTTTGGTGAATAGGAGTCATAAGCTATTTCCCATTTCCGCTGACTATAACGGATATGAATTGTCTACCACACTTAAAGAACATATTGAGGTAAGGCTCGGTCCCGATGATATGGGTGTTTATCTATTTTAGTCCGTGTTCATGTCATTATTATTACTCGTAACTACTCAGATATAATAACGAAATAATGAATCGTTATTCCCGGAGGGATGCCTTTGACGCTGATCTAAACTACGCTTCGTCAGGAATGACGGTTTCTACTGCCTGAGTTTAACTATTTTCGGAGAAGTATGGTCACCTGATCCAGCTACTAAAAATGCAAACACAAACGGATTGTTTATCTGCTTAGAAAATCATTGCTAGCAATAGAAACATTTTAAAATTTTATTTATTTAACCCATCACAAAAACCATGGAAACTATTAACGAATATTTATTAGGAGCTAAAGAACTTATTTTAATCTACGGAGGTAAAATTATACTTGCCATTATAGTTCTAGTGGTGGGTTTATGGTTGGTTAACCGATTTATTGGCGTGGTTCAGAAATTGATGACGAAAAGAAACGTGGACCTTTCGCTTCAGCCATTTTTACGTAATATCTTAAGTATTACTTTAAAGGTGATGTTGGTAATTTCTGTAATTTCTATTCTTGGCGTAGAAACTACTTCTTTTATAGCAGTCCTTGGTTCCATTGGGTTGGCGATCGGACTGGCTTTACAAGGTAGTTTGTCCAACTTTGCAGGCGGGGTTATTATCTTGACCGTTAAGCCATTTAGAGTAGGAGACTATATCTCTGCTTTAGGCCAGGGCGGTACCGTTTCTGAAATAAGTATTCTGACAACTATTTTAAAAACCCCGGACAATCAGGTAGTGTATTTACCCAATGGCAAACTTGCGGCTGATACCATTGTTAATTTTTCTGAAGAGCCTACCAGAAGGCTGGTGCTCACTTTTGGCATTCATTATGATAACGATATTGCACAGGCAAAAGGAATTATTCAGAAATTGATAGAGGAGGACGACAGAGTATTGAAAGATCCTGCTCCTTCTATTGTTGTGGCACAATTGGCGGACAATTCTGTAAACATTGATATGAGGGTTTGGGTAGCGCAAGGTGATTATTGGGATGTCAGATTTTATTTATTGGAGACGGTAAAAAATAGATTTGATCAAGAGAAAATCGTTCTTCCTTTTCCTCAAAGAGACGTTCATGTTTACAATCATTAATGATATCTGGCAAAGCTGAGCTATAGATATAGTTATCGATAATTAGCCTATATAGCCGCTGTCGTCTTACTAGTGGAGCATGCTATCCCTAAGGGAAATTAAGAATGCATCTTAACAGTTAGTGCTGTACCTGCAATTTAACAGAAGGAGACTATCCGGGAACTTAAAAGAAAATTGTGAGATTTTTTTTATAATTTTTTTTACTTATATTATAG
>CAMPJM010000837.1 GCA_946886805.1 uncultured Flammeovirgaceae bacterium
ACATTTTCTTTTCCCAAAACCATTCCTTTATTTAAAAAACAGACAAAATAAAACCGCTCGTTATAAAAAATGGAGCGGTTATTATATTTAGGATGGTAAAATCTTCTCTGTTATATTTTGACCAATTCAACTCGCCTATTTTTCGCCATATTTTCTTCTGAGTTGTTATCAACCATCGGCTTTTCAGACCCAAAACCAGATGCTTTTAACCTGTCTTTTCCTATGCCTGCTTCTACTAACTTATCCACCACAGTGGCAGCTCTTTCCTTTGATAAAGCAAGGTTTCTTTCAGCACTTCCCGTGTTATCGGTATGTCCTTCAATTGAAAGCCTTAGGTTTTCGTCCTGATTCAAAACTTTTGAAATTTCTGCCACAACCTTTTCCCCATCTGACTTTAAAGTGGCTTTATCGGTATCGAAATTTATATACAAAAT
This sequence comes from uncultured Flammeovirgaceae bacterium, assembly GCA_946886805.1. The sequence continues at coordinate 435 of CAMPJM010000837.1, forward strand.
TGCCTTTCCGTTTTCATCCAGTTGGTTTTTTATCTCTTCTGCCTGTATTAATTGAATAGTTTGTTCAAAAGCTCCACTTTGCGCTATTTGGATAGATCCACTCGCAGAATTTGCCTGTAGCTGTATATAAACAACTGTTCCGTCTGATTTTTTTATAACATAGGTTTTAATGGGATCACTGTTCCAAAAATCAAAAGACCCATCGCCACCTGCTCTTAGTTTATCAGTCCCGATCCTTTCCACTTCCTCTAGCGATACAGGTTCATCTGAAACTTTTACTCCTCCGAGGCTCAGTATCATGTCTTCATAACTTTTTTCTACATAGAACTGACCCCATTTTTCCCCTCCTTCCGCATGAATATAGGCTCTAAACGAGGGGCCTTCCACGGGAGTCAATACACCGTTCAAAGGAACAAAAGTTTGGTCAAACTCTAACAATTCGCCACCTCCGTTTATATATTCTGTTTTCTTAGGTGCAGATAGATAGGGGAATGTTCCTAAATCCTTATCAGTTGTAGGGATGGCCTCTAAATTAAATTGATTAGTGCTGGTACTGTCTTCGATCTCAGATTTATTTTCTTCAATTTCCTGAGAAACTGTTTCCGTTGATTTTTCGGTGTTGTCGCTTTCATTGTTACGCTCATTATTGGCATTATTTCCACAAGAAACAGTGATCAAAGCAAAAAATACTATTAAAATTAATTTGAATTTCATTTTCATCTGACAAAAATGGTGAAGGGATTTATTTCAATTAAAAAATTTGCTGGGATAAATGTAAATAAATTTTATAAAAGTCGAAGCCTTTTTAATCTTTGAAAATTTCCAATTGCAGAATCCCACCAGTTCATCACCGATCCGAAAAGCAATTTTAGTTAAGAATTATCATTTTTTGAGACACTCAAAAGGTGATCCAAAAACTCACGATCTGAAATACTGGTCTGAAATTTTAAAATTCCGCCATCAATTATTCCTTATAATTATTATCTTTCCCAAATAATTTTAAATAAGCAACAATGTCAGATATTGAATCTTTTAAATCTTCTATAAAAGCTGGTTATAACTTCAAAGGAGATTCCATTCTGCTTGGAGGAGCTATGCTAAAGGGCGAATGCTGCGCTGAGACCTATATCAAAATTCCGCTGAAAACGATGAACCGTCATGGTTTGATAGCAGGTGCTACCGGAACCGGCAAAACAAAAACACTTCAGGTAATAGCAGAGCAACTTTCAATGAAAGGAGTGCCTGTACTGCTAATGGATTTAAAAGGGGATTTAAGTGGTTTGGCAAAACCGGGGGAAAACAATGAGCATATCAGCAAAAGACAAGAGAAATTAGGATTGCCTTACCAACCCACTGGTCTGCCGGTAGAGCTGCTTACCCTCTCCTCAGGAAATGGCGTGAAAATGCGGGCTACAGTTTCAGAATTCGGTCCTGTTTTATTTTCAAAAATCCTGGAATTGAATGACACCCAATCCGGAATAGTCTCGATCTTATTTAAATATTGTGACGACAATAAATTGCCTCTTTTAGACCTTAAGGATTTCAAAAAAATCTTGCAATATAGCACCGAGGAAGGGAAAGAAAAGTTTGAAAAAGAATACGGAAGGATTTCTACAGCCTCAACTGCCACTATTCTTAGAAAGATTATTGCCTTAGAGCAACAAGGAGCCGAAGAACTTTTTGGCGAAGTTTCTTTTGATGTGGAAGATCTACTGCGAAAAGACAACTCGGACAAAGGGATTGTATCTATTATTCGTTTGACGGATATGCAGTCAAAACCCAAGCTTTTCTCTACTTTTATGTTGAGCCTTTTGGCCGAGATCTACAGTACTTTCCCGGAAGAAGGGGATCTTGAAAAGCCGAAGTTGGTGATTTTTATTGATGAAGCACATCTCGTCTTTTCAGAGGCTTCCAAAGCATTGCTTGATCAGATAGAGGCGATAATTAAATTGATTCGTTCAAAAGGCGTTGGAATATTTTTCTGCACTCAAAACCCAACGGATATCCCAGATGCCATACTTGGTCAGTTAGGTTTAAAGGTGCAGCATGCACTAAGGGCTTTTACAGCAAATGATCGGAAGATGATTAAGAAGACCTCTGAAAACTATCCTATTTCTGACTATTTTCAGACAGACGAAGTATTGACGGGAATGGGAAT
>CAMPJM010000838.1 GCA_946886805.1 uncultured Flammeovirgaceae bacterium
ACAAAATTTAAAATATGTTAAACCATAAAACACTGTTATGAAATTAAATCTACTTTTTTCGATTTTGGTGCTTATCTTATTCATTTCATGTGAGAAAGAGGAGGATCCGGTGGCAGCGGATCCGGTTTTAACCCTGAACCCTGAAACGATCAACTTCAATTTTGAAGAAGGGAACGCTACGGTGGCAGTAACTATGAATGGCAACAGCTGGACAGCTACTTCTAGCGAGGACTGGTGTACGATTTCCATCAATACTTCCTCGAAGGCGACAGATCAGGTGGTTGTTTCCGTAACCGCAAATGCGGGCACAAACCAGCGAACTGCGAAAATTACCTTTACAATGGACGGCAAGCTTGTTAAGGCAGTTACGGTTTTGCAAGAAGGACAGGAGCCCGAGGAGACGGAAAGTATCTATCCGGAGTACGGTAACAGCATCGAGCCGGACGCTACTGGAATGAGCAGTAATGCGGTTCAATTGGCAGCAAAAATTAATTTGGGCTTTAATATTGGCAACACCCTGGAGGCAATAGGCGGTGAAACAGCATGGGGCAATCCTAAGGTGTCGAAAGCTTTTGTCGATGCGGTTAAAAGCCATGGCTTTAATGCCATTCGTCTCCCTACTGCGTGGGATCAATATTCCGACCTCGAAACAGCAGAGATCGATCAAGCCTGGCTTGACCGTGTCAAAGAAGTGGTGCAGTATTGTGTCGATAATGACATGTATGTACTGCTGAACATCCACTGGGACGGCGGATGGCTGGAAAACAATATCACTCCTGAAAAGAAGGAATTGGTTAACGCCAAGCAAAAGGCATTCTGGCAGCAAATTGCTACCCACATGCGAGATTTCGATGAACATTTGATGTTTGCCAGTGCCAATGAACCGAATGTCGAAAATGACAATCAAATGGCAGTTTTGCAGACCTACCATCAGACTTTCATTGATGCTGTCCGGGCCACCGGAGGTAGGAATAGCTATAGGGTATTGGTGGTGCAGGGGCCGTCTACGGATATTGAGAAGACCAATGACCTGATGACTTCGCTTCCTACTGACGAGGTGCCAGACCGAATGATGGTAGAAGTACATACTTACACTCCTTATCAGTTTACTTTAATGGAGGAAGATGAAAGCTGGGGCAAAATGTTTTACTACTGGGGCGAAGGTTATCACTCTGAAATTGACCCGGAGAGGAACGCTAGCTGGGGCGAAGAGGATTTACTTACTGAACAGTTCCAGAATTTGAAAGTAAATTTTGTGGATAAAGGAATTCCGGTATTGCTGGGTGAATATCTAGCTATTCATCGCCAGGACGTAATGGATCCCGAAACTCATAATGCATCCCGTTTACATTGGCTAAGATTCGTGACCAAAACTGCTAAAGAAAACGGTGTGCTGCCATTTGTTTGGGACACAGGGGGAATTATAGATAGGAACAATAATGAGGTGCTGGATCAGGAAGCCCTGGACGCATTGCTTGAAGGAGCAATAGAAGAGAATAGTAGGGAAGGTCGATAGCCAGTTGACATGTCTCCGCTGCTGGTCTTCGAAAGAATGAGATTGTAATAATGCCCTGGTGTGTATATCATTCGATTACTATGGATGATGAACGAGACTTAAAAAGGCAAAACAAATATCCTTTAAAATGGGCAAAAAGCTTTTTTTGCCCATTTTTTATTAGCTGTTAACATTTGCACCTCGCATTTGGAACATTTGACACCATCAATTATCCTGAGGTAACTTATATTTAAACATTCATTTTTACTTAAAAACTGGAAGATCAAATTTTTTCTTCTTCCTAAAAAATAAATTAAAAATATATGAAAAATGTTGTTATAGGCTTCTTTTTAGTGTTTATCTGTTCGATAGCTGCTTTCGGCCAGGGCAATAAGGTGAACGTAGATAATTTAAAATACGAAGGCCTTGCCCTGACACCGCCCATGGGTTGGAATAGTTGGAATAAATTTGCCTGCGATGTAGATGAAGCCCTAATAAGGGAAACCGCTGATGCAATGGTAAGCTCTGGAATGAAAGATGCAGGCTATATATACATTAATATTGATGATTGTTGGCATGGCCAAAGGGACAGTTTGGGATTTATTCATCCCGACCCAACGAGGTTTCCCTCGGGAATGAAAGCATTGGCAGATTATATCCATTCCAAAGGCTTAAAATTGGGAATTTATTCTGATGCAGGATGGGAAACTTGTGGCGGAAAGCCGGGGAGCAGAGGGTATGAGTTTCAAGATGCACTTATGTATGCAGAATGGGGCGTTGATTATTTAAAGTACGACTGGTGTAATACTGCCGGTCTAAAAGCAGAAGGTGCTTATATGACTATAGGAGCTGCTTTGAAAAACGCCGGAAGGCCCATTGTACTAAGTATTTGCGAGTGGGGAAGCGATAAGCCCTGGGATTGGGGACCAAAAGTAGGGCACTTGTGGCGGACTACCGGAGATATTTATAATTGCTTCGATTGCGAGTATGACCATGGAAGCTGGTCGTCATGGGGTGTAATGCAGATCTTTGACAAGCAAAAAGGACTCAGGCAATATGCTGGCCCCGATCATTGGAATGATCCTGATATGATGGA
>CAMPJM010000839.1 GCA_946886805.1 uncultured Flammeovirgaceae bacterium
GCATCCGTCCAATAGCAGGTCAATTTCGCTCTTAGTTGCGATACTTAATCCAATGATTATAACTTGAGTAACTGCTCAGGTCGCTACGAAACTTCGATTACTAATACAAAACTAAACACATTCAAAAACATTTTCATTTACGCCCAGCTTATTTTTTGAGTGGAGTACAACCGGAAATCCCCATAAATGCTGGATGTGGGACAGGGTCTTTTTTGTACTGTTCTCGTCGAGCTTTCTATCGTTTTGGATAAAATGCGTTAAATACAAGGTGTTTGTCGCATTATAATCTACTTTGGTAACTTGAATATGTGGGACATAAAATCCCCGCTCGTACTGCTTGCTCAATTTTTCCCTCACGTTTTTGTAACCACTTTCATTATGAATAGCGCTTATTTCATATTCCTTCTTATTTTCGTCGTCGCTTATTGCAAAAAGTTTCATATCTCTAATTACTTTGGGTGAGAGGTATTGCAAAATAAAACTATCATCCCTGAAGTTTTCCATTACGTAATGAACCTGTTCTAGCCAATCTTTTCCTATCAGGTGAGGAAACCAGATTTTATCCTCTTTGGTAGGATGCTGACAAATCCTTTTGATGTCGATGAAAATGTTAAAGCCAAGCGTATAAGGATTTAAACCTGAAAAATATTTACTGTTGTATTCCGGTTGGTAAAGCACCCCACTGTGGCTTTTTAAGAATTCGAGCATAAAACCATCATTCAAATACCCTTCATCATACATTTTATTGATTATATGATAGTGCGTAAAGGAAGCAAAACCCTCGTTCATTACCTTAGTTGCTCCCTGCGGATAGAAATATTGCGATACTTTTCGTACAATCCTGATTATTTCTCTTTTCCACACAGGCAAACCGGGGGTATTCTTTTCTATAAAATAAAGTATGTTTTCTTCCGGTTCTATTGAGTGTCGTTTTCCTTCACCATCTTCTTTACCATCAATTCCTGAAGTTGGTAAAGTTTTCCAAATTTCATTATAATTTTCTCTTTTGACGTGGGTGAGCTTTTTCAAACGTTCATTTTCGTCCTTTGCAGACATTTTTGACGGCTTCTTATAGAGATCAACGCCATGATTCATTAAGGCATGACAGGCATCCAAAACACTTTCGACTTCCTCAAAACCATACTCTTCTTCACATTTTAAAATATAATCTCTGGCAAAAACCATATAATCTACAATAGCATCCGCCGAGGTCCACTCTTTAAACAAGTAGTTATTGGCAAAAAATGCATTGTGCCCCTGGCAGGCATGGGCTATCACCAGTAGCATCATGCAGGTAGAATTATTCTCCATATTATAGCTGATACAGGGATTGGAGTTGATCACCATTTCATAAGAAAGACCCATTTTTCCTTTGGTATAGCTATTTTCGTTCATAACGAAATCTTTACCAAACTTCCAGTGCGGATAGGACGTCGGCAAGCCCGTTAACGAATAAGCATCAATCATTTGTTCTGAAGTAACAATTTCTATCTGATTGGGGTAAGTCTTCAATTTTAAATAATCCCGGCCTATCTTACTAATTACTTCATCCGCTGCCTCCAGGGTATTATAATCCCAGTTGGGATCACAAAACATCATTTTATATTGTTCTTTAGTCGTCATATTTACCTTTGGTTTTCATTCAACTCCTTCTGTTTTTTAAAAAGGCCTCGAAATACCGGCCATATCTCGTTTACCTGATAAATATGCCGCATTGAAAAGCTCTCGTCGTCCGCTAATTTATTATAGGCCTTCCAAAGATCGCCTTGGGAACTGCTATTGTTGATTTCGATATAGGCCATATACTGAAGGAATGGCCGTATCTCATCCTGCAAGATCTGTTGACATTCAAGTGCGTCATTGTTTGACCAAACATCACCGTCTGAGGCCTGGCAACAGTAGACATTCCACTTCTCATCATACCGCTCATCTATAATCTTTTTCATCAGCTTGAGAGAAGGTGCTACAATAGTACCGCCACTCTCTCGTGACTGGAAGAAGGTTTCTTCATCAACTTCGCTTGCCGCAGTATGGTGCCTGATAAAAACAAGTTCAACATTTTTGTATTGTCTGGTAAGGAAAATATATAAAAGGGTGAAGAACCTTTTGGCTATATCTTTTTCATGTTCGCCCATTGAGGCCGACACATCCATGATACAAAACATGACAGCAGAAGTAATGGGTAAGGGTACATTTTCATAGTTATTATAGCGCAAATCTACGTCTTCGAAAAAAGGAACTGTTTTGGCTTGTTTTCCTACCTTCTCAATTTCCTCTTCCAGGCTTCGTCTTTTTTCGGGTTCTTTTGCTTTTACTAATTCCTCCTGTAAGTTCGATAGCTTTTTTTCAAATGCCCCCTTTAATGCCATCTGCCTTACCAGCGACTGCTGAAAGCTGCTTTTGATATTTAACCTAGAGGGAGTACTGTATTTTGTATAACCTGTCCGTCTGTTTTCGAAGTTAACCGCATTTTCCATGAACTTCTTGACCATATTTGGAAGTGCCAAATCATCAAAAAAGTATTTCAAGAATTCTTCTCTGGACAAAACCACAGTAAAATCATCCTCTGTCACTTCGGGATTGTTGGAAC
>CAMPJM010000840.1 GCA_946886805.1 uncultured Flammeovirgaceae bacterium
AGCTGTGCGGCTAATAAAAGGCGATTCTAAATCCTCAGATTATGGTAGTCTATGACAAAGTCCCTCGGCGTTAATGAAGAAAGATCATTTTCAACAAAATGATCGGCAACTGTAAGAAACCGTGAATTGATTGCAAAAGGGCTGGAGCCAGAAAAACCAGAATACTTTCTAGAAACATCCTGGATTTCGCTAAATTCAAAAATGGGTTGTAATATTCCACACTCTGAATTATGGTTATCAAAATCAGCAAGCGTATCCTCTAAATCAAGATCACATGAAAAAAAACAATGCTGTAAGGCAGCTTGTTTTTCCTCAAAGGGACTTAATAGAAGCAGGTTTAAGGAAAATATAAGGGTGAAAATTCCTAAACCTATTATTCGTTTCTTCAATTAGATTTATTTAATTCATTGAGAATTAAATAAATCTAAAAAAAAATCCTCTCTTCTAAAACAGTTTTTCGAGATATTTTACATGCGCCGGGGAAATCGAATTCAAATTGCTTGCTTTGGATTTCAAAATGCTCGAAATGAACAAGCATAAAAAGACCGACAAACTGGTTGCTTCAAAATGTTACCCAACTTTTTGTTTATAAAGCCTCCAAAGGCGATCTACCTATACCTTATTTTCAGAGTAAAAACTTTGGAGGTACCATCATCATTATCCGCTACAGCAATGGCAGCAACTTCTGAATTTTCATTTATGCCGGTGACGGTTATCGATTCAACCTTGTCTAACAAAGGTTTGCCCATTTCTTCAATGGGAACAATCACAGGACTAAGGTTATCTTGTAACTCATCAAGCGATAATATACCGACATAGCTGCCCAAAATCTCACCGTCATCGATCCAATTAGTAGTCTTTTCAACAGTGGCGGTCAACAGCAAATAATTTGTATCAGGGATTACCGACCCACCCGACAAGCCTATAAACAAACCCTCCTGAGTGGGGAGCTCTAATTTAAAAGCTTTAATTTCAAGAGCAGAAAGGTTCTCCTCCTGGCTTAAATAACGATTAAAAGATTCGATGTTAACAGCATAAATAGAATTGTTGCCCCTATTTATTAAATACAAAGTGTCTTCATGAATTGCAGACCCTTCAATATTGAGGTTATCCCGGTTTTCCGCCCCTCCTATCACGCCTAACTTCTCATAGAAAGTCGTCAAGTTGTAAATGTTTACTGCCTCGCCGTCCCCAATATCTATGACAACGAGACTGTCCCGCTTATTGGCCAGCGATCCGCTTCCGAACCCATAAAGGGAAACATTCTCCCCCTTGTGATATACTGCCAAACTCTCGTAATCGGGCTTTAAGGGCTTTTCTATACGTGATATGGTTTCAAAACCTTCTGTGATCAATTTCTTATCGGTCACTTCAAATTTTTTGTTCAACTGAAACAAAAAAGGAGAATCATCGGAAATAATGTATAAACTATCATTTAAATAAGCCGTTCCTGAACCTGAAGGAATGGCTTCTAGTAAAATTGTTTTTTCAACCTTTACAGAAAATGATTTAGGATCCATGGTACATTGTACGGTTAAGAGAAGCAAAAAAAATAAGGAGCATAAAAAATATTTCATTTTCTAAAAGACTCAAATTAATATTTGAAGAAAAGGAAGATTTGAATCAAAATTAAAAATAGCAGTAATAATCCCAGAGAAATTTTTTGATCGGGATTACTCACAACAAATTTATAAAACATCAAAACTACCATCGAGAAGGGGATGATATAGCCAAAAACCTGATACAAACCGTAAATTTGTGGAATTACTATCTCCTCATTGTCTACTTTAAAAATTGCAAAAAGCGGATTCTGAAACAAATAGGTAGTTACCACAGTAGCATTTTCAACGTTTCCGAGTTTTTGTGTTTCCTGATTATCAAACCTCATGTTGAAGTTTTGGAATTCGAAATCATGGTATCGTAAAGACCTGTTCTGGTGATAAAAACCTGTACTTCCATGATGGAACGCCCAATTTTGAGATAAAGTTACCTTCTCCTCAAAGTGTTTTTTTGGAAGGAAATAATCTACTGCTATTAATAAATTAAAAATGAATACAAATACTGCAAAATAGTTGAGGTACTTTACCAAAAGGAGCATTTGAAGTTCTCGTTGCTTCTGTGCCTCCATCGTTTTTTTTCTGGCGTACTCCCTGGCTCTATTTCGCCACTCCTGGTATGCAGCTTTTTGAGGATCATAATCATACCTGACAGACTCATTATTCGGCCGAGCACCAACGCCTGTCAAAAACTTGTAGGCCTCATGAATAGCCATAAATTTCTCTGGAGCATCAGCGTTTTTGTTTACATCAGGATGATACTCTTTAGAAAGCTTTCTAAAAGCTCCTTTTATATCACCTTTCGTGGCACCTGGTTCCAATCCAAGAATTTCTAAATAGCCGTTGTGCATATCTGGTTATAATACCTCAAAACTTATTTTTCAAAACCGAAACGCTCAAATCAATAAAATTTGGCATAATCTTCAACAGTTGACAGTTATGCTACAGACGTCATGGATGGTCGTTATTTATTTCAATCCAGTAGCCGTTAGGGTCTTGAAAGAATATTTGTTTTATACCATCACCTC
>CAMPJM010000841.1 GCA_946886805.1 uncultured Flammeovirgaceae bacterium
GACGATATATTATTTCGTTATTATACCTGAGTAATTACATAATTTTTAACCGATAATTGGATTAACACCATGACACCTATGCTTCTATTATACTTCCGTAACAAAGTGACTTATCTTACCGACTTCTTTTGCAGCCAATCCCATGTGGTGTTCTAGTTTTTCTTGAATGCTCTCTCCTTTTAGAAAACCTATGGCTTCCTGCAAAATAGCATCGTGATCAAATGCCAATGCACCTTTGTTTAGTGTTTTAATATTCACCCACTTTACGTCTGCTGCATCATCAGCAGCTTTTGCCAAAGCATCATTTTTCACAAAAGCTATGTATGCTATACTAACTGTTCTTCCACGTGGATCCCGATGTACATCCCCAAATGCCCCAAGTTGAATTACCCGATCCAAATTAATTCCTGTCTCTTCCTCTACTTCACGTTTTACTCCACTTTCCGGAGTTTCATCTATTTCCATAAAACCGCCAGGAAACGCCCAAAGGTCTTTATAAGGTTCCTTTTTTCTTTGGATCAATAAGATCTCAAGACCATTGTCCACGATACGAAAGACCAGCCCATCGACCGTTACTGATGGCCGGGGATACTCATAATTATAAGCCATTATATATTATTTAATTTGTCTGCCAATAAACCACTAATGCTTACAATTTTCAAAAAATGATTCTCCAATTTTGTAGTAATAGGGTGTGTATCTGTACAGATTACCTGCTCAAATAAACTTGAGTTCTTTATTTTTTCAAGGCCGTTATTTGAGAAGATGCCGTGTGTAGTCACAGCAAATATTTTACCTGCACCTGCTTCTTTATAAGATGCGGCTGCATTTATTAAAGACCCACCCGTCCTGATCATATCATCATAAATAATTACATCCTTGCCGTCCACATCAGCGCTTACTGCCGTAACTTCTGTCTGCTCCCCTGAAATCCGCTTTTTAAAGACAAAAGCAGCTTTTACGCCCAAATCATTGGCAAGGGATTCCACCCATTTCGCACGGCCTGCATCTGTACAAGCAAGCAGGTAATTAGGCAGGTTCAGATTCCGGCAAGCATCGATGATGACGGGCTTACAATATAAATGAATAGGCAATACTGCTTCTTCAAAATAATGAGGAAGGCCTTCCGTGTGTAAATCCATCAGGATAAATGTATTTCCAAGACTTGTTCTTGGCAACGTGGAAAATAATCGGGCCCTGATCTTTGCCGTCACCACCTCACCTGGCAAAACAGCCCTTTCCATGGTAGAGTAACCAAAATATGGGATTACAACTGTCAAGGAACTGGCACCGTTCATGGCCAAAGCAAAGGATAAATCGTAAAGTTCCAGGGTGTCACTATCCGAGATTGTACCTCCTATTACCACTACTTTCCTCCCTCTAACCTCAGAAACAATTCTTTGGTATCGCTCGCCATCAGGAAAATATTTTATTTCAACTTCCCCTGTATCAAAATCACCTTCTTCTACAACTTTATTTCTAAGGTAATGGTAGTTATTCGTACCAAAGATAATTTTATTTCCAGAATTGTTCATTTGTTAGTTTTATGGATAATCTGTATAGCTTTCGTATTGAGGCAGATCGATTCAGAAAACATTAGCCACTTTTCGGTTTAGTATAAGCTCTGTCCGCTTGGTTAAAAGATCAATTTTCAAACGCGTAAAGCCAATTTTTTTAATGTCTCGATTTGCTTCTTGACTGATTTTGTATTCCACTATTCAGTCAGATGCTTTTGATGAAGGCTTTTGAGGAACTCCTTTCGGTTGAAGCTTTTTAAAAAACCTGATTTTTCTCCCTTTTTCAACTCTTTAATGAGTTCGATTCTTTTTGATTCTTCGTGTTCAAACATTTTTAAAGCAGCTCTTACGACTTCACTTGCAGAAGAATACTTTCCAGTTTTGATTTGCTGGTTGATGAAATTATCAAAATAATCGCTCAACAAAATAGATGTGTTTTTAGCCATCACTTTAAATTTTGTTTTCAAATATGCCCAATCTTGGCATGTGTTCAAAGCGTTTTCTCTCGAATTTCGATTGGAATGGTTGTAGCTAACTAAAGCAATAAAATCAGAAAGTATAGAAAGCTTTACAAAGTTGGTAAATATCTTGCTTAATCAAGTATAAAACTTTAGTAAATAAGCCGAACATTTTTTTACTTTGAGGTTTAGAAGCTTAAACAACACGCCTATGTTACGAATCGGATTAGCTTCAGATCATGGAGGTTTTGAACTCAAAGAAAAACTTAAAGAGCAGCTTGACTCAAAAAAATATACAATTGTAGATTTTGGGGCTACTTTTTATGATGATCAGGATGATTACCCTGATAAAATCTTACCTTTGGCCCTTGCAATGTCTGAAAAAACCATTGACAAAGGAATTGCAGTATGCGGAAGCGGTGTGGGTGCCGCTATCGTTGCTAACAAAATACCGGGCGTAAGAGCTGCTTTAATTTCAGAGACATACTCAGCGCACCAGGGTGTAGAGCATGACGATATGAACATTCTTTGCATCGGCGGCAGGGTGATAGGCACTTCTTTAGTACTAGAGATTGTAGAGGCATTTTTGCAGGCAGAATATATAGGAG
>CAMPJM010000842.1 GCA_946886805.1 uncultured Flammeovirgaceae bacterium
GAAAGGCTAAAGTTTTACCAACCGATTTTATTGGAATATGTCAGGAATGGCGGAACTATGATAGTACAATACAACACCAATTCAAGGCTTGTAACAGAAGATTTGGGACCTTATCCTTTTTCCCTATCACGGGATAGGGTAACAGTTGAAGATGCAGCCGTTAAAATTATAAAACCTGAACACCCAGTCTTCAATTTCCCCAATAAGATTACTGCGGATGATTTCAAAAATTGGGTGCAAGAGAGAGGTTTATATTTTCCTAACGAGTGGAGTAGCGAATATGAAGCCTTACTAAGCTCACATGACCCGGGAGAAACACCCAAAAAAGGAGGATTACTGGTTGCGCCTTATGGGAAAGGCTATTACGTATATACAGGATATTCCTGGTTTAGAGAACTTCCAGCTGGTGTTCCCGGAGCCTACAGAATATTCACCAACCTAATTTCTATAGGTAAAAATAATCTATAGGTTTATAAAACTGCCTTTTCGGAGAATTGAATCGGGAGTGACGTGTGGATGTGTTTAGAATGAACTAACCCCTTGAAAATTAGGTGATTAAAACAGGGAAATCGTTTTTAAAAGAACAAGCCTGAAAGGCTGACATTATTATAGCTATATTATTGTTTTCACAACAATAACCCTGAAGGGGTGACATTATTCCTGCGATATAATGCCACCCCTTCGGGGTTTAGAGGCAGATTCTTTGCTTTTCTATAATAGTGTCACCCGCCAGCTGGCGGGTTTCAAATTATAACTCAAATATTTTAAAAGTGATTCCCTCGTGATTTAAACCTCTCTCTTTACGAGAGCAAGAAAAGGTAAGGCTAGTAATATTAATTTTTCAATAATTCCGACGTGAAAAGTTAATCCCTACAGTCACCAAAATGTCATCATAAAAAGGCTATGAAAGAAAACTTTCAGCTTTTTTATACGCTTCTCTGAATTCATTTTCCTCGATGTCACAAAAGTCATCTTCATACATTTCGCTCAAATCATCTGCGGTCAACTCATATTCATCTATTTCCCATGTTTGATCTTCTTCTTCAAAAATCAATTCCAAACCTTCATAAATGTAATCGTTAGTCGGATTTTCTAACTGTTTTATTTGAAAATACACAATGCCATCTTCAAAGATCGACTTAAGGAATATTGTTTTCATCGTTATGAGTTTTGGCTAAATAAGCCGTTTAATTCAACATCTATTTTATTGATGATCAGCGCAAAATCTTCTACTTTTTTTATGAAGTCGATTTTGTTTACATCAATAATTAACACTTTTCCTAATTTATAGTTTTGAATCCAGGCTTCATAATGCGTATTTAAATCTTTTAGATAGTTCAATCTGAGAGATTCCTCGTAAACCCGCCCTCTTTTTTGGATCTGTTCTACCAATTTCGGAATATCGGCTCGCAAATAAATTAACAGATCTGGCGGCTTTATAAAATCGGTCATGGATTGAAATAGGTCCATATACGTTGCATAGTCTCTGTCGCTTAATATTTTGGATCGGTGAAGTGTAGCAGCGAAAATATAAGCGTCTTCGTAAATTGTTCTATCCTGGATTATAGGTTTCCTGTTTTCGTTGATTTTTTTAACGTGGTTAAACCGACTATTAAGAAAGTGAATTTGCAGATTGAAGGCCCATCTTTCCATATCTTTATAAAAGTCCTCCAGGTAGGGATTGCTTTCTACAGATTCAAATTGCGCAATCCAATTATAATGTTTTGCAAGTTTTGCTGTAAGCGTAGTTTTTCCAGATCCAATATTTCCAGATATGGCAATGTGCATAGGATTTTTATTTGTGGCAGGCAAATCTACATATAATGAGTAGAAGAAAAAACAAGTATAAACTCACAACTTATTTTTTTACAAGCCCTAAAACAAATGAAAACCAATTCCTTCAAAGAATAGCACAGGTAAGGTTAAAGGGAGAATTATTGTTTACACAAGCTGGCAATATGTTTCAACGCTTTTGATAATCTTCGCGCATTTTCCGGGCTTTGTTCATAAATGACAAATGTATGGTCAAGCGATTCTTCATTATTCAAAGAAAGCTGAATTTTATCCTTCTTCTTGTAGGTAATTAATTTTATTTCAGAAAAATCAACATTCTCTGCAATTGTAATTTTGTCCGGATCAATATCTCCAAGATGAAAAGAATATGTCTTCGTAATTAAATTATTATCAGCGTCAAGGTTTTTGACTTTGAACCTGCAATGGCATCGTCGTTCTAAATCATACGTGAAGCTCTGACGATATTGACCGTTTTGCTCGGTGGTAACATTTACAACATTGATGCTTACCCAATCCACTGTATTTTCAAGTGATGGACCTGTGACTGGTACCAAGGCTTGTGTTCTAGCAAAAGAACTGGTGAAAATGATAGAAATTAGTAGTAGTAATAACTTTTCCAACATTTTTTTTAAGGTGAGCTTTAATTAAGTGTCAAGTTAAGAAAAGATTTACGGAATTGCTGTAATGAGGTAATTTTTTTAAGGAAATCGCTTTTAAGTTAAATCTATCTGCTCTCCATCTTTTCAAAAGTCTTTGATTTCAAATAGCTGGTTTTCGTCATCCGCCAGC
>CAMPJM010000843.1 GCA_946886805.1 uncultured Flammeovirgaceae bacterium
TTAGTGAAGGAATGGGCTTATGCAGGTTTCTTCTTTGCTATGTCGGGAGCGGCAATTTCGCATATTGCGGCTGGTCAACCGTTTACCGAAGCACTTCCTTCGTTGATATTGCTGACCGTGACGGTGGTATCCTGGTTCTTCAGACCTGCGGACAGAAGAATTATTTAGTTAATAAACAAAACCAACATGATCACTATCATCTTTAAATTCACAGGTAAATGATTATGTTAATCATCAAAATGACCATAAATTTAGGATGTCAGCGCAAACAAACTGACATGAGCAAAAATTTCAAGATCCCATTTAATCACTAAACGAAAATCTAGATATGAATAGCATGAATCCTAAGGTTGATTGGTTTTTCAATAAAGCTACACAGTGGCAGAAAGAATATGAGCGATTGAGAATGATCGTTCTTGACTGTGGCCTGACCGAAGAATTGAAGTGGGGTGTTCCCTGTTACACATTTAAAAAAAGCAATATCGTTCTGATCCATGGCTTTAAAGAATACTGTGCGCTTCTATTTCACAAAGGCACTTTGTTAAACGATGCAGAGCGTATTTTAATCCAACAAACGGAGAATGTGCAGGCCGCTCGTCAAATTCGCTTCACCAGTGTTGAGGAAATAGCTGAGATGGAAAAAACCATAAAAGCATATATTTATGAAGCCATTGAAGTGGAAAGAGTCGGTTTGAAAGTGGAGCTTAAAGAGACGAAAGAATTTGCAGTTCCCGAAGAATTTCAGACGAGATTGGATGAATACCCCGAATTGAAAACTGCTTTTGAGGCATTGACACCCGGACGGCAAAGAGGGTACCTCCTATATTTTTCTCAAGCCAAGCAATCAAAAACCCGGATGTCAAGGATTGAAAAATACATACCGGAAATTTTTGATGGCAAAGGGTTAAATGATTAGGGCCTTCGATGAGAATAGAAAAAGTGTAGTACACCAGAAGCCGAAACGATGGAAAAAACAGCAAACAGAGAAATGGGAATTACTCGAACATTTAAAACTTCTATTAAGCTTATGTGGGAAGTTTGGACTAATCCTGAACACATTGCAAATTGGTGGGGACCTAAGGGGTTTACCAACACGATTCATCAAATGGACTTTCAAGAAGGCGGGGAATGGAAATTCACAATGCACGGACCAGATGGAAAGAACTATCCCAACAGGAGTATTTTCAAGGAGATAATTCCGTCTAGGGCTAGTAAAAAAATAAGTTGTGAGTTTATACTTGTTTTTTTGCTCTTTCTCTGCGTTATAAAATCCTTAAATAGCTATGGCTATTCGCAGATTTTATGCCTTAATAAAGAACAAAAAAACTGACTCTATCCTTCACAACTTATTTCTCAACTAGCCCTTAAGAAAATTGTGTTTGAACATTTTAATCCGCATTTCATTACTACTGTTCTTTTTGATCCGTCCGCTGACGGAGAAGAAAGCCAAATAGACTGGACTTTACTATTTGACACTGAAGAAATGCGTGAAACCATAGTCAAAGTGCACAAAGCTGACGAGGGACAAAAACAAAACATCGAAAAACTTGAAAAATATCTTTCTAAATTAAATGCGTGACACCTATTACACCTATTTCAACAGCCATAATATAAGAGCATGAAAAACAATAAAAAAAACTTGTCACCAGAACAAAAAGAAGAACTACTCAGCGCGTTGAAAATCCGCTTTGAAAAAAACATGAACCGCCATAAAGGGCTAAAATGGGCTGAAGTAGAAGCAAAGCTAAATTTGCCAGCTAGCGGAGAAAAACTTTGGTCGCTCAACGAAATGGAAACCACCGGCGGTGAACCGGATGTTGTGGATTATGATAAAAAGACGGGTGAATACATTTTTTATGATTGCTCGGCAGAAAGCCCCAAAGGCCGCAGAAGTATATGTTACGATGGTCAGGCTTTGGAGTCAAGAAAAGAACACAAACCAAAGAACAGCGCTGTTGATATGGCAGCTACCATGGGCGTTGAGCTTTTGACGGAAGACCAATATCGAAAATTGCAGGAGCTTGGAGATTTTGACAGGAAAACATCTAGCTGGGTAATAACGCCTTCTGAGATCAGAGAACTTGGCGGTGCCCTCTTTTGTGATCGCCGCTATGACCACGTC
Organism: uncultured Flammeovirgaceae bacterium; assembly: GCA_946886805.1. The sequence continues at coordinate 2,123 of CAMPJM010000843.1, forward strand.
TTCGTGTATCACAATGGTGCGGAATCGTACTACGGCGCCAGAGGATTTCGGGGTTCGCTAAGGGTTTAAATTTTACGCTCTGGCAAAACATTTTTAACGGATCAAGTTAAATATTTCTGGGGAGCCTTTATATTTTTTTTGGATTCCTTTGGTATTGATTCGGCTGAAGCCAAATCTACACAGGCCGTCCGTAGCAGCAGCCTACGTATAAGGTTTCCAAACTTATCCAAAACGCCATAGGGTTATGTAGCTTATCTAAAAATGCCAAAGGCCTGCAAAACCTTATAGGTTTAGTTTGGCGTTTTCTCAAAGCGCAATGGTTCTTTCAGCGTTTATTTGCGCACCTAGCGCAAGCATCCGCTTGTGCTTTCTCTGATCCACTTGAAAACTTTACCAGCAGCTACTCATTAAAGATCGGCCTGTTCGCCATCCCCTGCTCTAAAAAAACAAAAAGTTCCAA
>CAMPJM010000844.1 GCA_946886805.1 uncultured Flammeovirgaceae bacterium
TTTGTAAGCTCAGGATAATTTATTTTTAATTTGGCATAGAAGCCTGTATATATTTGCTCGAAATACAGCTTAAACTCTTCCCAGTCCTTATCAAGCCTGAAGCTTTCGTCTATTATCTTCAACAATTTCTTCAGTTCGTTATGAGGAGCCCCATCGGTTGCTTTTACTATTTCTTCCAATCGCTCTCGCAGTTCTTTTAACATCTCATTTTTTTGAATAATATTCAAAGTATGAGTTGTGATTTGCTTATTTCTGTATTCGATTTGGTCCTGTAACTGCTTTTCTTTCAGATGTAAATAGTTTACATCCGCCTCCGACAAAGCTTGCTGAGACTTATAAACAGCATTATTCTTTTCAATCAACTCTTCTTTTTGCTGTATAAGACTGTTCTTTTGTTCTATAATTTTATTCTTTTGATTGTTAATCTCCCTTGTGCTTATTTCAATCATTTTTTGAAGCTTTACCTTTTGCCTTATCAAATGGAAATGGTAAATTTTAATAGAAGCAAAAATCAATAGCACTCCGGCTAAAATAAACAAGAGTATTGCCCACCAGGTTTTAAACCAAGGGTATGTGACTGTAAAATTCAACTCCAATGGCTCGCTCCACAAGCTGCCGTGGTCCCTTGCTCTTACTAGGAGTGTATAATCTCCTTCTGCAAAACCTAAGACCGAAATTGATCCATTTGTAGTAGCATCAGACCAGTCTTCGTCTAAACCAATGACCTTTGTTTGATAAAGGATATTATTGGCCGGGTAAGAAAGGCTTACAAACTCAGCCTGGAAGCGGGTGCCAAATGGAACAACAATGGATTCTTCTCTTTTTAGCTTTTGTTTTTTACCATTTACAAACAAGGCCTTGAAAATCGGCTTGGGTGTTAATTCGAAATTTAGCTTTTCGGTGTCAATCCGGGCCAGTCCCTTAGCTGTAGCCATATACAATAAATTGCCAAAGACTACAAAGCCACGCTCTTCAAGCAGCCGTGAAGGCAATCCACTTTCCCTCGTAAAAAAAAGCATCTGGTCCTGGTGAAAAACTGCTAAGGCGTGAGAATATGCCAACCAAATTTCATCGTTTATGATCGCAATTGCCTTAATGGGTTCGTTTGCATCCACGCCTTTAAAAGTGAGTCGCTCTGCCTGATATTCACCTGCATTTTGGGTAACCTTTATCAAGCCTTCGTTGGTAGCCATCCAAATATTTCCAAGGCTATCAAAGGCGATATCTTCAACTCCTATTTCTGCGGTAGGCTTAAATTTGAAATTCAAATTTATCAATTGAAACTTGTCGACAGATGCGTCATATAAATATAGAAGTGAATCTTTTCCGCTGGTGCCACAATACAGCTTGTTATTGGCGTCAGCTTTTATCACCACAGAGTTTTTGACGCCGTCATATTTGTAAACCTGCTTTGACTCCGAAATCCTTACTACCTCATTGGCACGACCTGAAAACCATATATTGTTCTTCCCATCTTCATAAATATCGGTAATGGTTGGAGGACCAGATCCTATTAGTTGAACACTGCCTTTTTCATCGAGGTTATAATATAAAATCCCCCCAAAAGAATCTCCAATCCACATTCTATTCCCTTTTATTAGAATACGGTCGAAATAAGTAGTTTTTGAGGTAATTAAAAGTTCTATATTATTTGCCATTTCCGGATGCACAGTAAATATCTCGGGCCCCGAGGAGAAATACACATTTCCGAGACTATCCAGATCCATTGATTCGGCCCTATATTTACCCGGCTTTGTGATAGGTCTGATGAACGATGGCTTTAATAAACCAATATTTTCACTTCCGGTAATCCAAATCTCCTGGTTTTCAGAATCATAGTGATAATCGAGGATGTCATTAAAAGGAATATTCTCAATCTGATTAAATATTTCGGGTTTTTCACTGAAATCGCTTAAGAATAAGCCATTGTCCCAGGTTCCGACATAGAGATTACCATTAATAAAAAATAAGGTAGAAGCGTATTTGGGTCCACCGATAAATTCATTGAGTAGGATGTTTTTATCACTGTCTACTTTCAATTTTAACAATCCCTCCTTACCGCCAATCACCAGATAATCTCCATTTACGGAGACTATACCCGTAACTTCTGTTAAAGGATAGGGAATTTCCACGTCCACCAATTCATCCGTTGATTTATCAAACCTTAAGAGCCTGCCTTTATATGGGGCAATCCAAAGCTGGCCAAAAGCATCCTCAGCAAAAGAAAAAGACCTATGATAATTGATAGATGCATAGTCTCCCTGTAGTTCAAATCTTTTAAAGCCATTTTCATTTATTCTCACAACTCCATCTACTTCCCCAATCCAAAGGCTCCCCTCCTTGTCTTCGTAGACAGATTTTGGATAATTGAGATAGCCAATCAAGTCTTTGCCATTGACTTTTAAAGGTTTAAAAAATGTAGTATCTGCCTTGTGAACAATTTCCCTTATACCGAAATCGGTAAGAACGAGGAACTGGCCATTTCTTCGGTTTATAAATTTTTTGGAAAAGGGACTGGGAAGTTCTTTGAAAAACATTTCCGTTTCCCGCCCGTCGTAGCGTAAAACCCCCTGATCGGT
>CAMPJM010000845.1 GCA_946886805.1 uncultured Flammeovirgaceae bacterium
AAGAGATATTGGCTCCGTTGAATCAAATAAAACTACTGCCCACCGGTGGGATAACAATAGATAATTTTAGTGATTTTTTAAAAGCAGGAGCACAAGGGTTGGGAATGGGAAGTCATTTGCTTCCAAAGGATCTTATTGAAAACGATCAATGGGAGGCTTTAAGCAACCATTTTTTAAGTTTTGTAAAAAAATATAACGAGTTTAAAGATGAAAATTAAAAGTTACGAATTGTTCCAAGTGCCGCCTCGTTGGTTATTTTTAAAAATTGAAACTGATGAAGGAATAACGGGATGGGGTGAGCCGGTAATAGAAGGGAAGGCGGCCACTGTGAAAGCGGCCGTTGATGAAATGATGGAGTATCTCATTGGAAAAGATCCTGCTAACATAGAAGACCATTGGAATGTAATGTACCGGGCGGGTTTTTATAGAGGAGGCCCTATTTTGATGAGTGCCATTGCCGGAATAGATCAGGCGCTTTGGGATATTAAAGGGAAATACCACAATGTTCCGGTGCATCAGCTATTGGGTGGAAAGGCGAGAGATTCTATCAAAGTCTATACCTGGATAGGAGGAGACCGTCCCGCAGATGTAGGAATGGCGGCAAAAGAAATGGTCTCGCAAGGTTTTACAGCCGTAAAAATGAATGCAACGGAAGAACTGCAATATGTGGACTCCTATGCCAAAATTGATCTGGCGATAGAAAGAATCGCATCAGTCAGGGAAGCTGTAGGTCCGGATGTGGGCATAGGCATTGACTTTCACGGAAGAGTTCATAAGCCAATGGCCAAAATTCTGGCAAAAGGAATTGAACCTTATCGCCCTATGTTTATTGAAGAGCCTGTTCTTCCGGAGAATAATGAAGCACTCAGGGAGATCGCTAATCATGTAAGCATACCAATAGCCACCGGAGAAAGAATGTTTTCAAAATGGCAGTTTAAAAATTTATTGGTGGATGGGTATGTAGATATCATTCAACCCGATTTATCCCATGCAGGTGGAATTACCGAGTGCAAGAAGATATTTTCCATGGCAGAAGCATTTGATGTAGCAGTCGCACCGCATTGTCCGCTGGGACCAATAGCCCTGGCAGCTTGTCTACAAGTGGACGCAACATGCCACAATGCTTTTATTCAGGAGCAAAGTCTTGGAATACATTATAATCAGGGTAGCGATTTACTAGACTATATCATTGAAAAAGATGTGTTTAAATACGAGCAAGGTTATGTAAAAATTCCTGAAGGGCCGGGCTTGGGAATCGAGATCAATGAGGATCACGTACGGGAATTAGCCAAAATTGGTCATAATTGGAAAAACCCAATATGGAGGCATAAAGATGGGAGTGTAGCAGAATGGTGAAGAAGCGGGAAGTCCGAAGTGGGAAGTTCGCTGACATCGTTTTGCTGCTAAAATAGCATAGCCTGATCAAGCCCATAGAATGGACAAAGATATCCTTGAAAAACAAATTAAATGTAAAGCAATCCAGACGTGTCGTGTTATCAAAGTTCATAATAATTGAAAATGAATAGCTAAAAAAATCGAACAGATAGCTTGACAGCGACTTCGGGCTTTCATCTTTCAACAAACAGTAAATTAACTATCGTACACCTCCCATGACAGAAACCTTTTACCTTCTAAGTATTACCGTATTTTCAATCTTACTGCTACTTGTGCTGGTAATGCGACTAAAAGTCCATGCGTTTATAGCATTGTTATTGGCAAGTAGTTTTGTGGGCCTGGCTGCTGGAATGCCGTTTATGGAACTCATCAGTAGCCTCCAAAAGGGAATGGGGGATATTCTCGGCTTTATCGCCATTGTAGTAGGCTTGGGTGCTATTTTGGGAAAGTTATTGGAAGTGTCAGGTGGCGCTGAGACCTTAGCGCATTACATTATCGGGGTTTTTGGAGAGAAGAAATCCACCTGGGCCCTAATGTTGACAGGCTTTATTGTGTCAATTCCGGTTTTTCTGGATGTAGGGTTTATAATTCTTGTTCCTATAGTTTATGCTCTGGCTAAAAAATCTGGGCGTTCTCTATTGCATTTTGCCATTCCCCTGTTGGCTGGGATGGCTGTTACACATTCATTTATTCCTCCAACCCCAGGGCCTGTTGCCGTTGCGGAGATTTTAGATGCTCCGTTGGGCTGGATGATTTTCTTTGGAGTTATTGCCGGCTTACCTGCTGCAATAGTGGCTGGCCCTATTTTTGGTAAGTATATCAGCAAAAAAATATACGTCGCTATTCCGGAGCATATCGTCCTTGATGATAAGAAAATACTGGCAAGTAGAAAAGATTTTATAACCATTCTTTTTATTATTATCCTTCCACTTTTCCTAATACTAATTGCCACCTCGTTTGACATGCTGGTAGGCTTGGGCAAATTGCCGGAGGATAGTTATTGGGTAAATCTGCTTCAGTTTCTAGGCCATCCTTTTGCAGCCCTCACCATAGCAACTCTAATTGCTACTTATTTTCTTGGGTTTAAAAAAGGATTTAATGCAAAGCAGCTTCTTGAGTTTTCTGATAAAGCTTTGGCACCCGCAGGCTTAATTATTCTGATAACAGGTGCTGGTGG
>CAMPJM010000846.1 GCA_946886805.1 uncultured Flammeovirgaceae bacterium
TGCTCGATTGGATAATCCCCTTTGAACAAGAAAAAGTAATTCCAGGCAATGCCATCAAGCAATGCGCCCAGTTGATAAGCTTCTATTTTGGCATTTTTCACCCCACAGGCCCGGAACATTTCTTCCATTTCTTTTGTCAAACCCATAAAAACCGCTCTTAATCGGCTTTCCATCTTCGATGAAATCGCTTTTTGGGTAATGATGGGCATAATGGTTTTCCAAAAATCAGATTTCTCTTTCATTAGCTTCAGTGAATTATGGATTAGTGATTCAATTTTTTCAACCGGGTCATCCACACTTGAAATTTCTTCGCTGAATTCGGACATCTTCTCAAAAATCCGGTTTATGATAAACTGCAATAAATCTTCCTTACCAGAAAAATAATTGTACATAAGGCCTTTCGAAACTTCCGCCTTTTTTGCGATTTGGTCGATTGTGACGTTTAAATATCCATCTTCCATGAATAGCACCATGGCCGAATTAGCAATGGTTTGCTTGGTGGTATTACGGATTTCGGCGTTTTGTTCTTTAGTTCTCGGTGACATTGTATATTTTAATGACTGAACGGTCAGTCAAAAATAATGAATGTTCGTTAACTATCAAAGCAAGGGCAATTTTAATTTATGCATATAGAGTAAAAAGACCTTTTCAAAAAGATTTCTCAAATCATTTTATTAAGTAATTGGCGAGCGAGATGGCCTATTCTTGATTTTTATTGAATATATTGTTTTAAATCTTAGATTTGCCATTTCTAATCGCACTTGAGCGAAAAATAGGTTTGCATCTCAACTGACCAAGCGATAGCTTATCTTTTAAAAAAGTATATAAAAATATGAAGTTCAGGGACCTTTTGGTCAAATTTCTAATATGGCGGTTGAAACATATTAGTATCAGGAATTTTGTGCTGATTTTAAGCGGGTTTATAGGCATTGTTTCCGGACTAGCTGCAGTAATCTTAAAAAGCACAGTACATGGCATTCATCATTTTTTAACATCCGGCTTTGATTTCAAATTTTCCCAATATCTGTATTTGATTTATCCGCTGATAGGGATTTTCTGTGCATTCCTCCTGGGTCGTTATATTTTTAAGGAAAAGTCAGGACATGGCATAACTAGAATTCTATTTGCAATTTCTAAGCGATCCAGCATCATCAAGCATACTAAGATGTATTCAGCTATGTTTACCAGTGCAGTTACCGTCGGTTTCGGAGGATCGGTAGGGTTGGAGTCCCCTATTGTGGTCACTGGTTCTGCTATAGGAGCCAACATCGGCCGTGCGATGCATTTAAATTATAAAAAGCGGTCTTTGCTGATCGGTTGTGGAGCCGCTGGGGGAATATCAGCTATTTTTGATTCTCCCATTGCCGGGGTGATTTTTAGCGTAGAGGTAATTTTGGCCGACATTACAATCGCTGCTTTTATCCCTTTGCTCATCGCCTCAGTGGGAGGATCTTTGGTTTCATTGGTATTGCTTGGTGAAGACGTTCTTTTCTCTTTTAAGTTAACCGATCCCTTTGAGGCCAAAGATGTCCCATTTTATGTGGTATTAGGCGTAATCTGCGGATTAGTCTCGGTCTATTTTGTACGGATAAATTATTTTCTGGAAGGAAAGCTTGACAAGATAAAAAATGGTACCGGAAAGGCATTGGTGGGCGGAATTTGCCTTAGCATTATGATTTTTATCTTTCCACCTCTTTATGGCGAAGGATATGAATTTATCAAACTATTATTGACTGGTCATGATTTTCAAATATTAGAGGGCAGCTTGCTTTTCAATCATATCAAGAGTCCGCTTTTCCTGGGTCTTTTTGTCCTGGGTATTATTCTGATGAAACCTATAGCCTCGGTTTTAACTATAGGCTCAGGCGGTGCCGGGGGCATGTTCGGTCCTTCCTTGTTCCTCGGCGGAATGACCGGCTACTTTGTCTGTAAAGTGTTGAACCTGCTTCCGATGCAATATGTGCTTAGCGGCCCAAATTTTACCTTAGTGGGCATGTGTGGGGTAATGAGCGGCATTCTTGGCGCCCCTTTAACGGCCATTTTTTTAATTGCTGAAGTCACCAGTGGCTATACCTTGTTTGTGCCCCTAATGTTGGTCAGTGCTATTGCTTACAGCACTTTTTCCTATTTTGAGCGCTACTCGCTTTATAGTAAACAACTGATAGAAAAAGGTGATCTTATTCCCCATGACAAAGATCGGCAGGTTCTAAGCCTCATAGATTTATATAAGATTATAGAAACCGATCTGCTAACGATCCACCCCACCGCAAAACTTGAAGATTTGGTGAAGCTAGTCAGGGCCTCAAAGAGAAATATCTTTCCTGTGGTAGATCACAATAGAAAATTAGTGGGCGTTGTAACGCTGGACGACATTAGAGAAATAATGTTTGAGGAAGAATCCAGAAGAAATATACTAGTAAAATCATTAATGCATGCCTCCCCCGAACAAGTATCGTCTACTGAAGATATGCAATCGGTCATGAATAAGTTCGAAAAAACAGGTGCCTGGAATCTTCCGGTGATAGACGACGGAGAATATGTAGGTTTTGTTTCCAAATCCAGAATATT
>CAMPJM010000847.1 GCA_946886805.1 uncultured Flammeovirgaceae bacterium
TCGGTAGCAAAATACTCATCGGCCAAAAGAGTTTCTAACATTATTTCTGCATCACTCAGGTATTTTTCCTGCTTTTCTTTGTCAACATAAGATTGCAACTCCAATAGCGCAGACGCTGTAATAGCACCGGCTGAGGCATCTCTTAAAGCACCGGGAATTTCGGGAGCGTTAAAATCCCAGTAGGGAATTTTATCCTCGGGAAGATTTGGGTGATTAAGGTAAAAGTCCGCAATTTTTATTGCCTGATCAAGGTATTTGTGTTCTTTCGTTTCTCTGTACATGACCGTATAACCATACAGCCCCCATGCTTGCCCTCTTGCCCAAGCAGATTCATCTGCCGCACCCTGAGCGGTTCTTTTTTCTTTTACCTCCCCGGTTTCAGGGTCATAATTGATCACATGGTAGGAGCTATTGTCTTCTCTGAAATGGTTTTCTAAAGTAGTATTGGCATGTTTAACAGCAATATCATAAAAGGTTGAATCGCCACTTTCTTTGGTTGCCCAGAATAGCAACTCCAAGTTCATCATATTATCAATGATTACAAGAAAATCATCCTCATCTGAGTCCCATGACTTTATGCAGCCCACTGTTTCATTAAATCTTGTTGAAAGCGATTTTGCACTTTGCAACAAAATTTCCTGATATTCTTCTTTCGGCTCAAGGCGGTTGGCATTGCCAAAACTACAAAACATCATAAAGCCTAGATCATGCGTAGTGGTATTGTACTGCTCTTTTTCAAGTAAAGTAAGCATTCTTTGCGCTTCCTTGTACAATTGTTCATCGCCTGTTTTTTCGTATAAGTAAAGCAAGGTGCCGGGGTAAAAACCGCTACACCACCAATCAGAGCCACTCGTTATCAGTTTGTCTTCTTTTGAACTGTAACTTCGGGGAAACTCTCCGGCTGGTAAAATTTCCATCAGGTGTTTGTATTGAGCAACACTTTGGGGGATTCTGCGATCTATAGTAGTTGTTAAATCTTCTTCCGTGGAAAGAGGCTCTTTAGTAGAGGAAACATTTGTGCAGGAAATGAAGCCTAAAAGGGTTAAAAAGAGGAAATATGATATTTTTTTCATTTGATTAATAATTATTGATCTTAATTGTTATTGTAAGTCAGTTTATTTTAAAGCGGGTTTCCATTCCAGCACTTTAATCATTTTAGGTGATACATCTGAAATTCCCTCCGCATCTTCCTGCACTACTTCCTGGATAAAAAGATGGAGCTTATTACTGTTTTTCCAAAGTTCCGTGTCAAAAGTGGGTTCCCAAGAACCTAGGTCTTCATCTGAGAGATCTACCGTTTGCCAGGTTTCCGATGGAAAATCATTATTGATTGCCGCGGATGGTTTACTTCCTCTTTCCAGATCTCTGAATAATAAGATAACCTGCTCTTTGTGTCCTTTTTTCTGATGCAAGATCTGAGGCCGGGAAATGGGGATTTTCTTTGTGCCCCCTCCGCTAAGGGAAAAAGTAGTTTCTCTGGAGGATGCAGGCATAGTGTGCCACTGTTTACCATCATTGTAAATAATTTGGTATTGAGGTCCTGACGCAGCCTTGCCCTTAAAATAGGTAGCGATAATTGGATTCCCCTTCTCGTCCGCAGTCATGGAAGTTTGGTTGATGAGTTCGCTGTTTTGTGGGATTTGCAGAGCCACCTCAGCAGTTTTTATGGTGATTGGTAGTTTATATACCTCGCCCTTTGAATTTTGCCAGGTTTTTCCCCCGTCCTTGGAGCGCGCATAACACATGTCGTGATTAGTGGCTACATCCCAGGTTTCCCGCCAAACCCAGGAAATATGGATTGTTCCTGAATTATCGACAAATGCCTGCCAATAAGCATTTCTTTGACCTTCCCCATCAATCAGATTGTCCTGAAATTGCGTCCACTTTTTAGACTTTGTATCATATTTGTTGATCACCAAATCGCCATTTCCCGAAGCGCCATATCTGTAAAAAAAGTACAGATCGCCGGTAGAAGTTCTATAAAATTCCGGATAGGTGACAAGATCTTCTTTTAAACCTGTCATTGGAATTTTATTGCTAAGCGTCAATGATCCCGGAGCAATACTTTTTGCGTATCTAAGTGTGTCATTGTGATGGTCCCATGCCAGATGCAAATAACCATCACCATCTACCATTATGCTGATTGAATTATGCGCATCTTCTGTATTTCCAGTAAATTTCGTTCTTTTGATATCCCATTTGTTGTTTTTGAGCTTACGTTTACCAATAACCAAATACTGCTGAGGATCATAATAGGCAATATATTGGACATTCTTATGCGTAACAAGGGAGTTTTTTCTGAAAATAACCGCATTAACGGAGTTTTTTGCCCATCCATTATCTACATTAACTAAAGAAATACTCTTTTTCAGCGCAATCGTGTCAACTTGAGCATGAATTTCATAATATCCGGGGTTGAAAAAAAAGAAGACAAAACCGATGTTAAATAGAAATAATCGGGCTGAAAAATGTTTGTTAATGGGAGTCACTCTTTTTTGTTAAGGGAATGTGAAATTAATATTGGTAAAATTAACAGGAGCGAGGATAAAGACAAATTTTTTTC
>CAMPJM010000848.1 GCA_946886805.1 uncultured Flammeovirgaceae bacterium
TATCACTGCCGATTCTCCAATAGCAACCTTACCTATTCTATGTTGTGCTACCGCAATATGCAAGGGCCATTTACTTTTTGCTTCATCTAAAATCTCATTTATCATTTTCGTAGCCATAACAGGTTGCGCCTCATATTCAAGATAAGAAACCTCTTTGCCATTATTACCATCTCTCACCTCTCCACTAAACAGCACAATGGCGCCACATTTGGGATGATGCGCATTGGACAAAAGATTTACAATATTTAAGGCTTGTTCTGAAATTGGATTTATCTTATCCGCCGCTGCTTGGGGGGATGACGAAAACTGTGTCATGGTTATTTAATTTAAAATTGCTGTCAACAAATTCATCTGATACAGCAAATCTGCACCTCTGCAATAGTTGTTCTGCATTTGGGGCCAAAATCTTCAATTTATTTTTTAAAGCATCAATATCCGGAATTGGTTCTGTCAATTCAAAATCCTTCTCAAAGTGATCTTTTAAAGATGCATATACCTGAACTTTCATATATTATCCTCCAATTTCCAGCATACTTAATTTACTGCCGGTGAATTTCATTTGTTGTTTTTGGTTCATAGCCAACTGAAGCCTTGAAATTAACTCATCCCCTCCTGTTACCTTCTTTATGGAAATTGGGTTATTATTACTCAAACATCCATAAATGTTACCATGAGAATCCAGCCGTAATCTGTTGCAATCATGGCAGAAAGGCTCGCTTTCATTGGCAATGATGCCAAATTTATTTCCTGAAGGAGTTTCCCAGTAATTGGCGGTAGAAGATTGAGACCTGGTTAATTTGGAAATACTGTACCTTGAAGCAATCAATTCTAGTAAATCCTCCTGCAGAAACAAATACTGTTGAGCCGTTTTATAAAGATGTCCCATTGCCATAACTTCCAAAAAACGTATGGTAATATTTCTTTCAAAGGCATACTCCAAAAGAGGAAAAATTTGATTGTCATTTATCCCTTTCATGAGCACGGTATTCAATTTCACTTTTATGCCGCAAGCAAGGGCAGCTTCTATGCCTTCTAATACTTTGTGAACACCTTTTCGCTTGCTCATCGAATAGAAAACATCTTCGTCCATTGCGTCTAAAGAAATGTTGGCAGATATTAATCCGGCTTCTTTTAAACCAGCGGCCTTCCGTGCCAGTAAAAGGCCATTGGTGGTCAGGGTAATATCTCTTATTCCAATTTCACTTATTCCTTTCACAATGGGAAAAAGACTGGGGTGTAATAAAGGCTCGCCACCGGTCAGTCGTACAGATTCAAGATTTAATTGTGCATGTAAGTCAGAGACTTTTGAAAGAAGCTGAGATATGGGATATTTTGATTTAGGCTGTTGAACGTTATCCTGCCCCTCTTCACCCAAAGTGCAATACACGCAACCAAGATTACAGCTGTTGATCAGGCTGATACGCAATTTCTTAAATTGGCGATTATGTATGTCTTTGAGAAGTGTCATTCAATAATAATTCATTTCAAAAAATGTTTTTTCCTTCTTTCCAATCCTCTTCAATTATCGCAGAAAGGTTCCTGTTTTCAAATATACAAGAAACCTTAGACATAAATGAGTGTACGCTTGTAAAAGAAAAAGTTATACAACAGAGAAAACAAAGGTGAATAAACACCTAAAATTGGAATTATGTTGTATAAAACTGAAAAACACGGTTAAATTTAATAGCTACCTGACAATTTTTCCCAACCTGTTCCGCACTTTGTTTACATTGCTGTTAACCAAATTTTAACTACAAAAATTCACACAATAGTAGAAGACATAATCCAATGCTGACTTATAGTTTGAAAGGAATAAAATTTACCTGCTCCCCTCCTATTAATTTCTCCTTTTCCGATTCCTGAATTGCTAAACCATCAGCAAAAAGACCCGCACGTATGTCACCTGAACCATTGAACCGAATTGGGGTTAGCCCAAACCCAGGAGCTTTTTCTAATTTAACAGGGAAAAATTCCGTTAGCTTGTGCTTTTTGGATCTTACTGCTGTCAACGGATAGTTATAAACAGGCCTTTCTTCTGAAAAGAAAATTTCATGCAAATAACGTTCTACAAATAGTGTAAAAGTGACCAAGGTCGAAAAAGGGTTACCCGGCAAGGCAAAAACAATTCCTCCGGATGGTAGCTTTCCACACCATATTGGCTTTCCAGGCCTGATAGCTACTTTATAAAAAAGATTTTTTACTCCTAAGCTTTGTAAAATTTCCGGAATAAAATCTGCATCTCCTGCGGAAACCCCTCCCGATAAAATAATTATATCATTTTCCAGAGCATTGCTAAGGGCTTTTTCAATCGCTGCTTTCTCATCAGGTAAATGTTCAATGGAAGTCGGAGTAATTAGCCATTTCTGCAGGAGACTGTTAAGTAGGTGTTGATTACTGTTTCTTATTTGAACAGCAGAAGCTGGTTCATTTGCATTTACCACTTCATCCCCCGTGGTAAATAGTGCTACTTTAGGCAGTGTTTTTACCATAACAGAAGAATTGCCTGTTGTCGCCAAAGCACTAACAACCGAAGGGGTACATTTTTCTGAAGATTTAAT
>CAMPJM010000849.1 GCA_946886805.1 uncultured Flammeovirgaceae bacterium
ATTCTGATCGATTCAGTATCTCATCCAAATGATTAATGATAGATTTATCTAAATCAGATTTTATCGTATTATCAGAACCAACCAATTCCATTGATTCGGTATAAATTTTTTCCAGGAATTCTGTTGGCTCCATTATGTTATTTATCAATTTCCAAAAGTTGTATTTTGATTTGTTCCGCAACCGCTTTAATCATGGGAATAGCCACAGAATTCCCTATTTGCCTGTAAAGTTCACCGCGATTATTTAAAAGCTTGAACTCATCAGGAAATCCCATTATTCTGTAGCATTCTTGGATTGTGAGTTTCCTTACTTCACCTTGATGCAATATCCAAAATCTGCCTGATGATTCTTGAGATGGCAACGCGGGGTGAACCCCTTCTGTGGAATAAATTCGGTTAGGTTGTTTATGAACTCGTGATAGATGTTCAGTTCCCGGCCTAACACCTGCTTTGCGAATGGTCTTGTTTCTATAACCCGCAAATATCAATCCTGAATCTTGCTTCTTTTGGTCTTCTAAAATCGTGTATGGTTCATCCAAATACTCAAAATCATTTTCCTTGTCCAGGAAATCCTTTAAAACTGGCTTAGCGCTTTTCTTGATTTTTGAGAAATCGAATTTCTTCTCTTTGTGCCCTATTATTATTATTCTTTCACGGTTCTGGGGAACTCCAAAATCGGAAGCGTTCAGGACTTTTTTCGAAACGACATATCCTAATTCTTCTAAGTGCTGAATTATAGTTGATAGGGTACGTTTTTCGTCATGGTAAACCAAATGCTTTACATTCTCCAGCAGCACCACTTCGGGTTTTATTTTTTCTATTATTTTAAACACATGATAAATCAAAGTCCCCCTTGTGTCTTCAAAACCTTTCATTTTTCCCGAAATACTGAAAGGCTGGCAGGGAAACCCAGCACAAAGCACATCATGTTTTGGTACAATGTCATCATTCAACTTGGTAATATCGCCAAATGGCACTTCACCAAAATTTATTTCATACGCTCTTTGGGCATTATTATTAAATTCAGAAGAAAACACACACTTCCCACCTAGCTCCTGCATGGGAATTCGAAATCCACCAATACCTGCAAACAAATCAATAAAAGTAAATTCGGGATCCTCAGGACTTGGAAATGGAATATCCCATTTTATGGGTAGCATTGCTTGAAGTTCCGGTTCAGAAGCTATGCTTAGATCTTTATTAATTTTATAAAAATAGCTTTTTGCCCTTTTCTCGTATGATTGTGAAATCCCATTTGTATGATTATGCAGGTAATGAGTTAAAAACGCCAAATCTTCTGCTTCACCATTCAAGGTCTCAACCTTCAGTTTTTTTCTAAGTTCGGAATACTCTACCATGGCTAAAAGTTTATTTTACCTTGTTCTTGCTTCTTTACTCGCATATACTTAGCTTTTTCTTCCGCCAATTTTAACACTCGGCTAGTTTCTTCTTGCGGATAAATGATTTCGGCTATTTTTTCACTAAAAAATTCACACTCAAGCTCCTTTAGATCTAAATTAAAAGTTTTTGCCAACTTCGGGAGGGTTTCTTTCGGCGTACTTCTTTTATTGTTTTCAATTTTTGAGAGGGTAGACTGATCTAAATCCAAAGCTGCGGCTAACTTCGTCAGGGTCATATTGGATCCCGTCCGTAATTTATGAATGTACTCGCCAAATGTTTCTTTCATAGTCTTGATATTTTTACCTTGACAAATATGTCAAGAATAAAATTGATTCGCAACTTCTTCAGCTTGAATTATTCATCCGTCAAAGTAATGGAAATTTACTACGTCACTTTGTGAATCGCTTTTAAGGTTTAATTTATCTGCTCCCCATCTTGCCAAAAATCTTTAATTTCAAACAGCTGGTTTTGTCATCCTGAGAATTAATTTTTGGCCCTGCCAAACACACAAATCAGGATGACGTGTGCTATCTTTATGTCGCCTGTACATACGGCCGGGGTTCTGATAGCGTAGGGTATAAAATTTTGAATATCAGCATGTTTCAAAAACACGTCATCGGTAGTATCTTGGTTCGTTTCGATATAAGCTAATGCCAGAGCTTCGTCAAAAATTCCTAAAAATGCTGCTGCTCGTAAGCGGTGCCTCTATAAGATAGGGCAACAGGATATGGGGTATTCCAAGATGCTTCCTTCGTCATGACAAATCGAAGATCTTGCGTTTTTATTTTTTCCATGCTGGAGAACGGCCTAATTGTATTCATCGAAAAATTCCAACTATTGATTTTTATGCTTTCAGTTTGGAAAAAGCTCAACAAGCAAGTCTAAAAGCGATTTCCCTGGATAAAAAAACCACTCAGAATAGAACCGAAGTTTTTACCAGTCTTTTAAAATGGCTATTAAAATATTGTTGCAATAAAAAGTTTAAAAGTAATAACAACCAAAACTACTTTTCTGGCTGTCTCTACTGTTTTTTAGTTATTTTATTTTGATTAGAAAATCAAAAAGGAATATTCCTTATTTCCTATACTTGAAATGACCAATAATTTTATAGTCAAAAAGGCAATCAGCAATTACCTGTCCGCCGCCAATAT
>CAMPJM010000850.1 GCA_946886805.1 uncultured Flammeovirgaceae bacterium
AGTATCCTGACCTTTTCGGAGGTTTTATTCGTCTGGTCTAACTGGCTAAATAAATCTGCAAATTGTTTCAAAGGATATTAAAATATGCACCTGTTAAAACTAACCTGCTAAAGGAATGATTGTTTGCGCAATTTCTAAAGTCTTGCGTATGCTCGTGTTACTTTAACACAAATTTACTAAGGATCAAATAGGCTTCATTTATGTTGTTGTTTTTCTTGAATTCTTTTCTGATCGGCAATGCTTCTCCTTTAATCCATATTTTTAGTTCTGCATCCAAATCAAAGAGGCCAGGACTTTCTTTTGAGAATCGTGTGATACTCGTATAGGGTATGGATTGAAAATCTACCTTGGATCCAGTAAGACCCTGTTTATCTATTAGGATTAATCTTTTGTTGGTAAAGACAAACATATCTCTGATCAATTTATATGCTTTCTCTAACTTTTCTCCTTCAACTAAAATTGGAGAAAATTCTTCTTTTATTTTCTCCAGTGAAACCTCCGAAGCATTTCCTAACAGTCCATCTAATAAACCCATTTTTTTTCGCTATTTTTATTTTGATCTAAGATAAAAAAAAAGCCGGAATTTCTCCCGGCTTTTTAATTGGTCTTCTAAAGTTATTTTACTTCAGTTAACAATTCTTCTGTTGCCTGTTCCAAAGTAATTTCTTTGGCAGGCACTTCTTTAACCGAATGTGCTCCTTCATCGACTGCAATATGAGGGGCTATTACAAGCGCAACAATTGACATCAATTTGATAAGGATATTCATAGAAGGCCCGGAAGTATCTTTAAACGGATCGCCTACAGTATCGCCGGTAACGGAAGCCTTATGAGGCTCAGAACCTTTGTATTCCATCACTCCGTTGATTAAAACCCCTTTTTCGAAAGATTTTTTAGCATTATCCCAGGCACCCCCAGCGTTGTTCATGAAAATTCCCATCAATACACCTGAAACCGTTACGCCTGCTAATAAACCTCCTAAGATTTCAGCAGAACTTGTTTCAGGGAATACACCTTTAAATCCGAAACCAACTAACACCGGAACAACCAGCGCAATAGCACCGGGAAGCATCATTTCCCTGATGGACGCTTTGGTAGAAATTTCGACACATTTTTCATACTCAGGTTTTGCTTTGTACTCCATTATTCCTGGTATTTCTCTGAACTGCCTTCTTACTTCCTGCACCATGTCCATTGCAGCACGGCCAACGGCAGCAATAGCAAGGGAAGAGAAAATATACGGAATCATGGCACCCACAAAAAGAGCTGCCAATACCGGGGCTTTATATATATCTATGCTTTCAATACCTGCAATTCCTACAAAAGCTGCAAAAAGTGCTAGTGCCGTCAAAGCAGCGGAAGCGATGGCAAAACCTTTTCCTGCAGCTGCAGTAGTATTTCCAACTGCATCTAAAATATCAGTTCTACCTCTAACTTCTTCTGGCAAACCGCTCATTTCGGCAATACCACCAGCATTATCTGCTATTGGTCCAAAGGCATCAATAGCTAATTGCATAGCAGTGGTAGCCATCATTCCTGCGGCTGCAATGGCAACACCGTATAATCCTGCAAATGCGTAAGAAGAAACGATACCAGTAGCTAATACCAATATTGGTAAAACGGTAGATTCCATTCCTACGGCCAAACCTCCGATAATATTGGTTGCATGGCCTGTAGATGATTGTTTAATGATTGAATTTACAGGTCTCTTGCCCATAGCGGTATAGTATTCTGTAATGATACTCATTAAGGTACCTACTACCAAACCTACCACAACTGCTCCAAACACGTCCATTTTAGTAAAAGCAACTGATTCTCCTCTTGACATGATTAAATCACCTGCTGGTAGTAGCCAATCAATCACAAAGTAGGAAGCTATTACTGTTAGAACTATCGAAGACCAGTTACCGATGTTCAATGCTTTTTGAACATCGCCGTTTTCTTTAACTCTTACAAGCGCAGCACCAACGATTGAGAAAACAAGGCCTACGCCCGCAATAACCATAGGTAGTAATATCGGCGCGATACCTCCGAAATTGTCATCAGAAACGATTTCCCTGCCCAAAACCATGGTAGCTAAAATAGTGGCCACATAAGATCCAAAAAGATCAGCACCCATACCGGCCACATCACCAACATTGTCCCCTACGTTATCTGCAATTGTAGCAGGGTTTCTAACATCATCTTCAGGAATTCCTGCTTCAACTTTACCAACAAGGTCGGCTCCAACATCCGCCGCTTTTGTATAAATTCCTCCACCTACACGAGCAAATAATGCGATACTTTCAGCTCCTAATGAAAATCCTGCAAGAACTTCCAAAGCTTTTATCATCGCCACTCCGTTTACGTCACCATCTACATTGATAACGTACATTTGATAAAATACTATAAATAAACCACCTAAGCCTAAAATAGCAAGGCCAGCTACTCCCAATCCCATTACAGTTCCACCGGTAAAAGAAACTTTCAAGGCATTAGAAAGACTGGTTCTGGCAGCCTGGGTAGTTCTCACATTCGCTTTTGTGGCGATGTTCATTCCAATATAAC
>CAMPJM010000851.1 GCA_946886805.1 uncultured Flammeovirgaceae bacterium
ATTAATGAGCTTTCAAATAACTTTATCAGCGCCACAATAACTGTCCACCACAAAGTCACTTTAAATATTGTCGATGATGTCGATTTCGGTTTGGTTGTCATTGATTTATTGTTAACGCAGACTATCAGTCGTGGGGCTTTTCATGGTTTGTAGGATATTTTCTTTCTCCCTTTGGTACTAGTCAATTTAAACAATATCTTCCCATCGTTTTGTGAGACATGCCTTATGCGTGACGAGCGGGATTATTAAGCGATAACCCTCCAATCTGCTCAAAGCCACACCACAGTTTCCTGACCGATAAATCCCCATTCATATTGATGTTATGCGGGCTTCATATTTATTACCTCCGATTCTACGGATTCAAATTTTGCCCCCGATACATCACCATCCTTGTCAGTCAATTTAAACTGTCCAATATTGTTAAAAGTCAACACTTGTTCAGGCATGTAAAGCATCCACATCTCTATCCCTTGTTCGTATGATTGGTTGCAGGTTAATAGCTCTCCTTCCAAATCAAATTTGAACTTTGTTACAGCATTTTTAGTGTCAATTGTGACGCCTACTAATTTCTGTCCATTCAAGAATTCAGTTGCATTCTTAATGTCTTCATCAGAAAATTCCTCAAAAGCAATTTGTTTATCATTAATATGAATTTTCCAGTTGCAGCAGTAAATCCACAAATGATAAAGACCGTGTATAACAGCACTCCTTGTTTGATGCTGGTCAAAGGGGAATGCTGAAGTCTTCCAAATTTTCTGGTCTCCAATTTCTAGTAAAGGTTGTCCAAATTCAAATGTTAAAAAGGATCCATGACCTTTCTTGACGTTCCAAGAGTATTCGTTAATAAGTGGTTTAAATGAATCTAAAATTATTTGTTTGTCCATCTATTTTCTCCGTGGAGTAATTCGACATTTACTTGCGGCCAAGGGGTCTAGGGCAACTTATTTGATATGCAATAATACAATAATTTACAACTTCTTAATGCTTTAAACAATCGTTTGGTGAGACAGTACCTCTATTAGGTTTTCGTGCATTTTTTCCGCCTTGTTTCTCCGGTCGTGTTAGTTCGTTCGTCCGGTGTGGTAGGTGCAGCCATACTTTTTGGCAGGTTTTGGTTGTGTGTTGGGGTGTGCGACCTACCAATTTGTATGGGTAATAGGGGTGCTGCTAGATCGCACCAAATAGAGTTTTTTTGTCTCTTAGTGTTAGCAAGTCTACAGGTTTGATGTTCGAGAGATCGGATTTAAATTTTACTTCGGAGACATGTGTAGGAATGTTCGCTTCTTCAATTTTATAGATATCTGTGGTTCTATAAAATCGTAATGATTGTTTAGCAATTTCATAATCGAATTTAACTGAAATTGAATGTTCAAATGAGCTTCCAAGCGTACGAATAACAATTGAGGTTAGTTTGTCAATCGTTGCGATGTCATTGCCTAATTTTTCAGTAATACTTTCAATCAGTTGTTGGATATTCTGGCCAGAGTTGTGTTGCTTCAGAAAAATTGATGCAATTAAAACACGGGAGTCGGATGGAGGATTTAATTGTTCGGCAGAAAAGATGTGTTTTCTTTCAAAGTTCGAACTACTCTTGACTTCAATTCTTTCAAGTCCTGCATTAAAGTCGAATTTCTCTTCAGGCACATTGTGCCAATAGTTCAGCAAGACCTTGGGTTGGTTAGAGTTTTCAATCACAAGAAGTTCAGCCCACAAGCCGTTCACGGTGTTGGTTGGGGATTCTGTTAGCGTTCTACCAACAAAGAAAAGCGGCAGACACAGAATCCACAAGTGCTTATCGAAATATCCCGTCTAATCTATAAAAGTTCAGAAGTCCATTCTATACTTTTTTCAAACTAGGCATAGTGCTGCTCGCCGTAATACTCTACACTGTAAGACTTGCGCAAGAGACGGACGTTCATTCCATCCATTTTTTTTCAGTGTAATCTACCTTGTTCTGGGTCTCGCCTTTTATTATATATTGCCTCCAAGCATCGGCTCCTAACATCTTTACAGTATTTTTATTAAGTATTCCTTGTTTGTAAAAAAGCACTCTTTCTGCTGCTTTAAACCATAAAATAGGAACATCGTCAACTGGTTTTTCAGGTATGAAATTGTACTTGAACTCATCTTCAAGTGAGTTTATTAGTCTATTTTCTACCAATTTCGCATAATCTGCTAGAGTCTGTAAGTCAGAACTATTATCAATTTTGTTTTTGATCTCCTTTTGCTCAATAAATCGGCGTTCGGTAACTTCAATTGTTTTTATAAAATTAGATATGGAGTGAACATCATTTCCATTCCACCAAGCGTCAACCCCTTCCCTTTTAAGTTCATTATCTAAGTATAAATATCGTTCTTCTAAATTTAGAAATTTACCCGCCCTTTGATATATGGCTTTTGGCATGTCGCCATATAGAGTTCCCCATCTGGTGATACTGGCAAGATAATATGATCCTGTAAACATAGAGTCGTAAAATCGTGAAATAACCAAACCCAGTGTGAGAAATAAGTTATCTTCTACTTGTTTAGCAAATAAACCATTAGCG
>CAMPJM010000852.1 GCA_946886805.1 uncultured Flammeovirgaceae bacterium
ATCAATTCAAATTATTTTCTACGCTCTTTATTACCGTTATTTTCCCGTACCTCATTCATCTTCCTTTTCGGAAAAACCTGAATGTGAAAACCTGGATGCAAAATCATGATTCCTTTATTTCTATTGTTGGTATTGCGTTGATTTTTTCTCTAGCAATAGCAGAATATAAATCTGTACTGCTCTCACAACCCGCGTTAATAATTCCCTTCTTCTTAATTATTCTGGCAGCCTTCATTGTCTTGTATCTGGCCGGTTGGAGTATTTTCTACAAAGCTTCTAAACCCAATAAAATTGCAATGTTGTTTAATTCAGGGGCAAATAACGTTGCCTTAGGGGTCGTTATCAGTTTTTTGTACTTTCCTGCTAAAACAGGAATATTTTTTATTGTTTGTGAAATTGTATGGGTACTGATATTGATTCCGGTGAAAAGATGGGTAAGAGTGCACCAAGAGGAGTAGAACAGTGTGATGGATACTGGTGCGGACCTGGCATGGAGCAGCTCATCAATACCGCTTTTCTACCATCGGGCTGATAGCTCACCGGAAAAAATTCAAAGACTTTAGAATTCGCGGCGCGCAAATCGGATCATCACTTTGTCAAAATTTTATCAACAAGTACCTAATAATCAATTTATTACCCTACTTCTTGTCACTTATCACTTCAAAGGCTAGAGACAGTTCTCTACCGTGATCATCTACCAAATGGAGCATATGATTTCCTTTTGAGGGATTTAATCCCAGTTGATGTTTTTGCATGGTCACACCTAAGAACTCATCATCGAGGTGCCAATAGACCTTAGCAGCCGGATTGCGGTGTGCTACTTCAAAAATAGCCGACCCAGGCGAGCCATCCAGTTCAGTCGGAACATACACTCTTGTATAATCTCTGGGATATATTAATTCCATTAGATTATTTTCACCCTGATTGTCAACACAGGTCGTGAGAAACTCAGGAGGCTCCACGTAACCGGGGTGATATTGCTTATAGTACCAAGCTTCGGCAGGAGGCAAAATAAACCAGTTTTTTTCAACCATCCTGTTCACTGGATAACAATCGCTATTTACCTGGTACGTTTCGGCTTCATTAAGATGTAGTGATTTATGGTACGGACAAATACTGCCTCTTTTCGAATTAGCTGGCAACATTACTTTGTTTAGGGAATCACAAAATTTCCCGGCTTTAAATCCACTGATATTGCAGACAGCAATCGTTTTTTGGTTGCCAAGTGGAACCGGTAGAGAATGTGCAGACCCTAAAGTGGCAAATACATTAAACAACAATGGCGCGGCTGCCTTCACCCCCACTAATTCCGGCCGTCCTTCGCCGTCGGCATTTCCCAACCATACGCCAACAACATATTTTGAGTTTAGCCCAATGGCCCAAGCATCTTTAAACCCATAGCTGGTACCGGTTTTCCATGAAATTTCCTTAGAAGATGCATAACGTTCCCAACCCGCTTGCCCCTCCGGGCGGTTTAGCTCTTGCATGGTCCTTAGCATATGACTGATCGCAGCAACTCCTATCAATCCCTTCTTATATAATTTTGCTTCTTTCGCTTCTTCTTTAACATAAAAATTAGGGTGGTAATCGTCCTGCGAATACTGCTTTCCAACCGGTCTTTTAAAATAATTTTTCAAGCTTCTCGCCATACTGGCATAGGCCGCAGTAACTTCCCATAAAGAAGACTCTGCACCCCCCAAAATCATAGATAACCCGTAATAACCTGCTGGTTTATCCAACGATTTGAGCCCCATCTGTTTCAGCTTCTGATGAAATTTCTCATACCCATAAGCTTTAAGCAGATGTACAAAAGGAACATTATAAGACCTGGCCAAAGCCAAATCAGCAGAAACAGCACCATGGAATTTCTTATCGAAATTCTGGGGGGCAAAACCTTGCAAAAAAACTGGCACATCGGAAAGCAATTGCTTTGGAAGTATCACACCATCATCTATTGCAGCAGCATAAAGTAAAGGTTTAAGTAAACTTCCGGTACTTCTATTGGATGAAATTATATCTACATACTGGCCGTGATTGCCATCTGATTCCACATTCCCGATATACGCGACTGCATTTCCGGTTTCAATTTCCACTACTAAAACAGCCGCATTATGGATATAATTTTGCCGCATTTGCTCGTGATAAACCTGAACCTTTTCTTTGATTTTAGCTTGTAACCTGAAATCAACAGTAGACCTTACCTTTTGCCCTTCATAGCCATCGGCAATTGTCCTGTTTAAAAGATGCGCTGCATAATCCGGAAGATTCTGAGGCAATCCCGGAAGCGGTTCTGCTTTTGCCAGAAAACTTGTTGAAGAATCTATAACTTCTTTCCTAACAAGCTTATCCAATAGCCTGTTTCTCTTCCTCACTAAAAACTTACTGTTTTTGCCAGGATAAATTAATGAGGGGCTGTTGGGCAGCACGGCTAAAGTTGCGCACTCAGACCATGATAATTTTTCCGGTGGCCTTCCATAATACCGCCAGGCAGCCGCGGAGAGGCCCACTACATTTCCACCAAATGGGGCATGGGCAATATACATC
>CAMPJM010000853.1 GCA_946886805.1 uncultured Flammeovirgaceae bacterium
GTTTAATGATGAAAAATTTTAACATTTAATAACTTTTTTATAAAACCTTATGCTTGGCCTGGATCAATTATCAATATTTATTCCCGAATCGGAAAAACCCAGAGTTGTTATTATCGGAGGTGGATTTGCTGGAATAAAATTAGCAAAAGGACTTAATAATAAGCACTATCAAGTTGTAATGCTCGATCGACATAATTACCATACCTTTCAGCCACTACTATATCAGGTAGCAACAGCCGGATTAGAACCTGATTCTGTAGCCGGACCACTTCGAAAAACCATAGATGACCAGGAAAACTTTTACTTTAGAATGGCAAAAGTAACTGGTATCAACACGCAAGATAAAACCATTTCCACTATTGTTGGTGATTTAAAATATGACTATTTGGTAATAGCCTCGGGCACTCTTACAAACTTTTTTGGTAACGAAGGCCTAAGAGATCTGTCTTTTCCAATTAAGCAAATACCACAGGCCTTGGACCTACGAAGCCACCTACTGCAAAATTTTGAGAAGGCAGTAATGACACAAAAGAACGGCACTGAGCTGGAGAGCCTGATGAATTTTGTGATTGTTGGTGGTGGACCAACGGGAGTTGAGGTTGCCGGAGCTTTGTCAGAATTAAAAAGGAATGTTCTGCCGAGTGATTATCCCGAACTCGATTTTAGTAAAATGCATATTTATTTGGTTGAAGGCCTGGACCGGTTGCTAAATGGCATGACTGAAAAATCGGGTAATAAAGCACTTAAATATCTTGAAAAATTTGGCGTGGAAATGTTGTTAGGAAAGGTAGTTAAAGCCTATGATGGGAAAACTGTTTTTTTCAATGATGGAACTACTATTATATCGGATACCTTAATATGGGCAGCAGGAGTCAAAGGTAACATTTTATCAGGATTAGAAGAAAGCTCTGTAGAGCGAGGTCGGTTTATTGTCGATGAACACAACTTAATCAAAGGATATCAGGATATATATGCAATAGGTGACGTTGCCTCCATGATTAGTAAAAAACATCCCAAAGGGCATCCACAACTGGCTCCTGTAGCTATTCAGCAGGGAAAACACCTCGCAAAGAACCTTATCAGAAAAGCAGAAGGTAAAGAAATGAAGCCGTTTTCATACTTGGATAAAGGCTCAATGGCTACAATTGGAAGAAATAAGGCTGTGGTAGATCTTCCTACAGGGCAACAGTTTGGAGGGTTTGTGGCCTGGTTAATCTGGATGTTCATTCACCTGGTCTCCATTATCGGATTCAGAAATAAATTGGTGGTCCTAAGCAATTGGATCTGGAATTACTTTACTTATGATAGAGGAATCAGATTGATCATTCGTCCTTTTGTAAAGCAAAAGAGTAAATACGAACAATATTAATAGCTTTCGTATGAATTGCAATAGTGATAAATGGAGCCTTAAACAGATGCTTGATTTTTGTACGAGTGGCCTTATTCATTTTAGGTATTTTCTTCACCAAATTGGATCAGAAATAAAAGCTTTGATTTTTTGTCCCGAGGTTTTTCTTGGGAGCCCGTCCGGAGAGGACATAGGCGCTTGAAATATTTAATGCTCCGGAGCATGCAAAAACAAATTATCAATTGTTTATTACATAGAACCAAACTAATCCATTTGCACCTTTTGCCCCAGTTGAATGAGGGAAATTTTGAAGAAAGCTAATAAGACATCAAAATAAAAATATGAAAAATTTCTACATCCGGTATTTAGCAGGTTTGCTTTTTATTGCCATCGGTGTTTATGAATGGGTAAAGACGCAGTACTTACCAGAGACGTTGTTATACCTGTTTTTGGGGGCTTCATTTATTCTAATGGGTTATATAGCAAACTTTCCAGGCCACTCTTCCAGGAAAACGCTCAATACCATTTCATGGGTCTTAATAATAGCGGCAGCACTTGCCTTCTTATATGTATTGACAATTCCTAAAGGAATGGATTAGCCGCAATTTTCTGACCACCTACCCTTTTGAATATCCTCTTGTAAAATTACACTGTTCCTGAAGAGCAAAAGTTAGTATATTTAATCTTCTATATAGTGATAGTTTTCTATTATGTCACTGTAGATTTTGCTATATAATTGAAAGGGATGAATAAGAGTAAGGCTTATTGGATTTGCCAGGTAGCGGGATGGTCATTACATGCGTTATTAAATATTTATATTTTAGAAACCGCAGACAAGCTTACCTATAATTTAACCTTAAGTTTAATAGTAGAATCCTTATTTTACCTTTTTTCCACTCATCTATTTCGCTTATATATTATTGAAAAAGGTTGGCTGAAATTATATATTTCCAAGCTTTTACCAAGATTGTTCATTGCCATCTTAATTTTAAGTGCAAGCAATTACATATATAAAATACTTGTAGCCTATTCGCTCAATTTATTTTATTTTGACAGAGACTTTACTTTCCTTTTTGTCTTTTTTGAACTTACCGCTTCTCTGTCCTTATATATCGTATGGGTACTGTTTTATTTCATGTATCATTATGTTGAGAACTATAATACCGCACTTAGATTTGATGCTGCAATTAATGA
>CAMPJM010000854.1 GCA_946886805.1 uncultured Flammeovirgaceae bacterium
TAATTATACTATATAACGATATTATTGGTTGTGAATTCGGGTATTGCAGAAACGGCCGTTAATTGGTACTAAGGGTGGGGATTCTGTTTCCCTTTTTTTTATTCTTCGTCTGACTGTACAGCATCAATAAAACCTGAGAGCTTTTCTTCTATTTCCTTCGGTGATGGCAGTAAGTTCTTGTATTCTTTTGGTAGTGTTTCAGTCAATGTATAACTGGCTATTCCTATCGGGCTTGTCGCTTTCTTTAATGCGTACTCTACTATCGTTTTATTTTTGCCCTTACATATGATTATTCCAATAGACGGGTTTTCATCTTCTTGTTTTACCGTATCGTCCAACACCGCTAAATAAAAATTCATTTTCCCCGCATATTCCGGTTTAAATTTCCCTGCTTTCAGTTCGATTACCACCAATGATTTCAGCTTTCTGTGATACAAAAGCAAATCGATATAAAAATCTTCATCACCTACTCGTATCCTGTATTGATTGCCGATAAAAGCAAAGTCCCCGCCCATTTCCGATAAAAACTTTCGGATGTTTTTCATCAGGGCAAGCTCTAATTCCTTTTCGTTGTGGTCTTCGCTTATTTCTAAAAAATCAAAGTTGTATTCGTCCTTTACCGCAAGTTTTGCCTGATGCTTATATCTATCGGGTACGGCTTTGTCAAAGTTGGTTTGGTTGAGTAAAAACTTCTCGTACGATTTGCCTTCTATCTGATGGATTAACACGTTTTTTGTCCAGCCATATTTCTTAGTCATTTGGATATAAAACTCTCGTTCCAGATCGTCTTTGCATTTGCTCATTATCACAAGGTTGTGGCTCCAGCTAATTTCTCCAACCAATGGTTGGAGTTTTGTATTGTCCTTGTATTCAAGATAAATCTGCCTCATATACCAAAGATTCTGAACGGAATAACCTTGTACGCCAAGGAACTCATTTTGTAAGTCCTTCGATAATGTTTCTACGATAGATTTGCCCCAACCGTGTTCCTGTTGCTTCTCTACAATGCTTTTTCCTATTTCCCAGTACAAAGACAACAGGGTTTTATTTACCTGTCTCAATGCCTCGTATTGCGCTTGGTGTATTTTCTCTTTTATATCGTTTAAAAACGTCTTGTATGGGTCTTTTTCTATCTTTGTCATGTGTGTAAAATTAATATTAAAATTTCTTTATCCTATCGAAGCCCTTTTCGAGGCGTTACTTAAGATGCATGTATGATGAAAGCCTGTGATCAATTGGGGGAGTTGAATTATTCGGTCTCCCTGAATATGTCAGATGCAAAAACATTAATGCGGGATTTAGGCGGGATTGTTTTCGACGGTCAAAAATTAATATTCACAGGTACGCTTGTCGTTATATCAGGGTACCTACCTCAATTAGCTGGCAAAAATTTATTGCGGACAACATCGCTACGTTTAACGGCCGTTAATTGGTACTAAGGCACGACTTGTTGGAACGGTCCCTGGAGGTTTGAGAAACGCAACTATCAAAAGTTAAATTGTATTTACCAGAAGGGTTCTAGTTTGAGATTATTTTGACGTTTACCCCAGTTATTCTAACGGATCCCATTTCATCTTTGATCTAAGAATGTCTACTACGTCGGTCACCTGAACGTAAATTGTTCAATGAAATTGCCAGCTTTCTCATAGATTGATTATCTTTTGAAAAGCACATATCCCAGCGAAAAATATAAAACCCTGTGCCGGTGTATGTCTCTGGAGACATTTGTGTACTTGGCTTTAACATTTCCCAGACCCAGGGAGTATTCGGAAGACAAAATGAAGTTACCAAGTTCGTATCCTATTCCCGAATTGACTCCATAGTCTATCCCATTAAATTCCCGGGGGAGCTCTGTTCTAAAATGTAGTCCGCCGTCGTTTGTCGGGACATTCAACTTTTTTTCGGTGTAAATAGGTTTAATACTTTTGTTCCTTTTATATTCAAAATCCAGCTTCCCGTTTTTATACATGGTATAATCATCGTTATACCTTCCAGAAACACCAACGGCAGCATAAGGCCCAGCATATATCCTTAAGCCCTTCCAGATTTTGTATGATAGCTGCAATGGCAGTTCCAGATAATCGTAATTTTCTCTGGAATGGCCTTCAAGCTTTTTTGTCGAAGTATCCCAGGAGCTTTCCGGACGACCATAAAACTCCTGTAGATCAAGACTTGATCCTTTATTGACGTAAAGTATACCAGAGTTTAATGAAAAAGAGCTACTTAATTCATAAGAGATGGTAACACCAAAATGGTATCCTAGTTTGGTTTTTGTAGGAGCAGGAGTTGCCGGGATATTGTAAGTTTGCTCAATTTTGGATAATTTATCGTTCATATTCAGGCCCGCCTTCACACCGATATTTATTTGGGAATGAACATTCCTATTACTTATAATAAGCAATAGGAAAGTGACTGCTATTAGATTTCTCATCATTATCGTAATAAAGAAATTAGGTAAGTTAATTAAATGAACCGAATACTGACTTTGTTTTAGCCCCTGTTTTTAGTTGACGCTGGCTTTCATATTATCCCTCGTTGTGT
>CAMPJM010000855.1 GCA_946886805.1 uncultured Flammeovirgaceae bacterium
CCAGGTGGCGAAACAATAATCGATTATTCTATTTATGATGCTCTAAGAGCTGGTTTTGGAAAGGTAGTTTTTGTGATTCGCCGCTCGATCGAAAAAGAATTTAAAGATGTGATGCTGCATCGGTTT
Source organism: uncultured Flammeovirgaceae bacterium (assembly GCA_946886805.1). Next base: position 127 of record CAMPJM010000855.1, read on the forward strand.
GCTGACAAAATTGAAGTTGACTTTGTTCTACAAGAGCTTGATGACCTGCCCGAGTGCTTTGATAAGTTGGAGAATAGGGAAAAGCCCTGGGGCACCGGACATGCAGTATGGACAGCGAAATCGAAGATTAATGAACCATTTGCGGTAATCAATGCTGATGATTTTTATGGCTACCGATCTTTTGAATTAATAGCCAGCTTCTTAAAAAACACGACCGATGAACGCCAGTATGGTTTAATCGGATATCAGCTGAAAAATACTTTATCCCCTCATGGTGCCGTTTCCAGGGGTATTTGTGAAATAAGCGACGATGGGTATCTGGAAAGTATAACAGAGCAAATCCATATCGTCCAAACAAAAACAGGCATTGAACTCAGGAATGAAGATAATCAGCAAATTTCCTTGGAAGGCGATGAAATTGTTTCGATGAACCTCATGGGCTTTACGCCGTCTGTTTTCCCGCATTTTGAATCTTGTTTTAAAGAATTTTTAAATACGAAGCGACACGAAAGCCCTAAAGTAGAATTTTACCTTCCTGAAGTAGTGAATAGGCTTGTTAAAACAGGCGGCGCCAGCGTAAAAGTGCTGCACACACCGGAAAAATGGTTTGGAGTTACTTTTCCAAATGACAAGCCAGTAGCTATTGAGGCCCTAAAAAGTTTAATAGCAGATGGAGTATATCCGGAAAATTTATGGGCTTCGTCAAAAATATAACAATAGTATGCTACTGAATAAAAGGACACAATATAATTTTCCTGTTATCATATCAAATTTTGCCACTAAAGGTAGTGTTGCGAATGTTGAGCCACATGGATCTGGACATATTCATGACACGTTTAAGGTTAGCACTGTGCAGCCCGAGTTTCCAGACTATTTATTACAACGTATCAATCATAATATTTTTAAAAACATTCCCGCCCTTACCGAAAACGTGCGGCGAGTAACCACGCATCTTCGAAAAAGGCTCGAAGCTATACCAGGTACAACACCTGATAAGGAAGTACTAACATTAGTTCCTACCAGGCAGGGCGAAGGCTATTATAAGGATAGCGACGGAAACTTTTGGCGAGTATATATCTACTTAGAAAATACCAGGAGCTATGACATTGCAGAGACAATACAACAGGCTTATGAGGCGGGCAAAGCGTTCGGTAGATTTCAGTCTTTATTGTCAGATTTGGATGCCACCGAGCTTCATGAAATCATCCCTCATTTTCATGATATAGAAAACCGACTTAAGCTTTTCCGGGAAGCTATGTTGCGCGATCCAAAAGGAAGGGTGAAAGACGTTGCCATTGAAATATCATTTGTGCTGGAACGAAGCGAAGCGATGAGTTCGATCTATAAATTAGGGCATCAGGGCAAGCTTCCTCTTCGAACAACCCATAACGACACTAAATTTAACAACGTACTGCTGAATAGCAATGATGAGGCACAATGTGTAATTGACCTCGATACGGTAATGCCAGGATTCGTGGCCTACGATTTTGGCGACGCCATTCGCTCCATTGTGAACAAAGCCCCGGAAGATGAAAAAGATCTCGATAAAATAAAAGTTGATATCAACCTCTTCCAGGGATTTACCCGTGGATTCCTGAAAGAGACAAAGAACTTTTTGACGGCAACAGAAATAAGTTCTCTTTCACAGGGCGTGCTATTGCTGCCTTTTATTATGGGATTGCGCTTTCTTACCGATTATATTGATGGGGATAATTACTATAAAATAAGCTTTCCTGACCATAATTTACAACGCGCAAAAGCACAGTTTAGACTGGTGGAAGAATTGGAGGAAAAGTATGAGCAGCTAAACACCATTATTCTGGATACAGCAGCCTCAGAAAATCAGGAACTTGGAGAAAAGAAGAAGTAATGAAGCAATTGGAGGTTTCTGCCAGTGAGGGTATAGATAGAAATACAGCGATTCAGGTAATTGCTGATTCATTGGACAAGCTGGAGAAGAACCATATTGACAAGGTCCCATGGCCGGCTTTTAGTTATAAGCCAAAGGTGATGTTTGCAATTGCACACAACCATGACTGCCTCTTTATGAAATTTTATGTGAGCGAAAATAATGTACGGGCAATGTATCGCAATACTAATGACCCTGTGTACAAAGATAGCTGTGTAGAGTTTTTTATGGCTTTTAATGGTGAGGGGGAATATTATAATTTCGAGTTTAATTGTTTGGGCACTTGCCGGGCTGCTTATGGATCGCAGAGGAATAATAGAAAGTTTCTACCTGAAGCGGTTATTTCCAAGATAAAAATTTTGAGTGTAGTAAATCCAGCCAGTAACGATCAAACTGATATTACCTGGCAGCTAACCTTAGTGCTACCCATTGAAATATTTTGCGAACATAAACTAATCAGCTTTGATAAATTAAAAGCCAAAGCAAACTTCTTTAAATGTGGG
>CAMPJM010000856.1 GCA_946886805.1 uncultured Flammeovirgaceae bacterium
CTACTATTTCGTCGCCAGGTTATTTTTTTTATAATATACACCCTATACGGGAAGAAGTAACAGAAAGCGACTCCAACACTTCATCTAAGAAATATTCAAATGAACGTTTCAAAGATGTGACTGTAATGCAGGTTGGCGCTGACAAATTTGTAGTTGAAGGAAAGGCCCAGGTGTTTGAAGCCAACATTTCCTGGGTAGTGGAAGACGGACATAACGAAGTGAAAAAGGGCTTTGATATGGCTAATGCGGGAGCACCTGCCTGGGGAAATTTTAAGTTCGAAATAAAGGTGGGTAAGCAACGCCCAAATTCAACTCTTACTTTAATCTTGTTTGAATCCAGTGCGAAAGATGGGAGTCGACAGCATGAATTATCAATTTTATTGGAGGAGTAATCCTCTTAGTTAAAAACTGGAGGAATAAAATGATGATCGATCATAAGCCAAAGTGGAAGGAATTAAGCCGTTAAAGAAATACAAGACTAAAAGGCAATGGGCAACCAAAAATCTTCTCTCAGAGAAAATAACAGGAAGGTAGAAAAGTTAAAAATGACAATTCCTTCATTATGTAATGTTACCGTTCTATTTTTGTTTTTTTTATAAAAAAATAAATTGTTCTTTTAGTTTCTTCAATTCATTTTCTATATTCCTTAACGTGGTATTTCGCCTTTTAATTATCTGGTTAATTATCTGGGTAAGTTTGCTCATAGTGCCTTCAGTAGCTCATGCACAACAATTTGATTGGGCGAAAAGCGCAGGCAGTTGGGTGCGTGACTATTCTAATAAGACAATATTTGATTCACAAGGAAATGTGTATGTTACAGGTCATGGTAATTTCGGGACCACTTTTGGTGCTTTTACTATGCCAACTTGGGGGTCTTTTCTCGCAAAATATGATCCAGATGGGAATGTATTATGGGCAAGGTTTGGCACAAAAAGTTACAGCGCGGAAGGATTAGGCTTAGCACTTGATAGCCAGGAAAATGTTTATGTTTCCGGTTCTTATGTTCATAGTCTGGATTTAGGTGATACCTCTTTAGCTCCAACTAGTTTTACAAAAGGATTTTTAGTCAAATATTCCTCTTCGGGCGATCTGCTGTGGGCTAGTAATATTGGCAATAGTATAAATTATTATTTTGGTGGTGGGCCCGTTGCGGTTGATCAAGAAGACAATGTTTATGTAACCGGTAGATTTACCGATAACATTTCATTTGGAGAAGATATCTTCTTAAAGGCAGTAATTGGTGATTATACGAGACAGTCAGACATCTATTTAGCCAAATTTGACAAACATGGAAAAATACAATGGGCGAAATCAGCTGGGACGGGCGATAATGATTCTTCAAAAGATTTAAAAATTGACAATTGTAATGAGATTTATTGGCATATACATACTGCACTTAAAGGGCTGCATGTCGGTAGTGAAAAATTCGATATACCAGGAAATACTTCAGTGGTCCTTCGCCTGAATGAAGAAGGAGAACTAGGTTCTTATACGAGTATTGCTACAGGGATTTCCAATATGGCACTTGATGAAGATAGAAACATGTACATTACCGGCTATTTTGATGATGTTTTGACTTTAGATGGCGGAATTTCTTTAGAGGCAGAGACCTTTGGTAGCAATTATGTCGCAAAATATAAATATGATGGGTCGATACAATGGGCTAAAAAAATTTTTGTAGATGGGGCTCGTTCTTCTTTTATTGGTGTGAATAAGGAAAACATATACATAGGAGGCACCTTTACAGGTTATATCAAGGCGAGCGATGATTCTGTTAAAGTAGAAGGAGGCAGTGATATTTTTTTGATTAAACTTAATGAGGTCGGCTATGAGCAATGGCTTAAAACTACTGGAAGTAATTCAGGAGATTACCTAACCTCCATAGCCGTTTCTGACCAAAATTCGATAGTAGTAACTGGTTATTATTCTGGCTCCAAAATTAAGTTTGACGGTCTTGAGATTTTCAACAAAAGTGGGAATGCAGAATCGGATATTTTTACAGCTTCAATTATTGATACTACAAGCCTTTATTGTCCTCAACCTCTTCTTCAGCTAACAGTTGAAAATAATACTATTTGTCCTGGAGACGAAGCAATCCTTTCTGCCAATGAAAATAGTGACTATCCAATCCAATGGTATAAAGATGGAAAACCTATCCATCGATCACAAGAACAAAATTATAAAGTTTCTGTAGGTGGAGTTTATCACTACGTAATCTATGATAGTACAGCTTGTTCAATTTCGTCAAATCAGGTAAATATCACAATGATTGATTTTCCTGAAAAAACGATTAGTGTAAAACCTGGCCTTCAGACATGTAATAATCAACCAATCCGCATAGAGGTTAAAAATGACCCAAATTATTTTTATCAGTGGTATGAAAATAGTACGTTACTTGAAGAAGAAAATAATTATTTTATTTCCGCTTCTAAAAGCGGAAACTACTACTGTCAACTCATTAATAAGAATAAATGTAGCATTCAGTCAGATGTCGTATCGGTAGAAATTTTGCCCGCTGAAAGTGACTTTTTA
>CAMPJM010000857.1 GCA_946886805.1 uncultured Flammeovirgaceae bacterium
GGGAACCCTTTACTTTTGGTGCGAAAACTATGGAGAGCTAAATGAAAAAGAGAGCACTATTTTTTTAGAGCACTATCATTTTAGAACACTATCTTTTTTTCAGAGAACTTTGCTTTATCTTCTCAGTTTCATCTTTGATTTTCACCGATGACTTCCTTATTATTAATTCAGGTTTCAGCGTAATTGTCTGAGGAATATTCCTTTTATTCTTATCTGCTATTTGTTCAAAGAAAACTTCTGCGGTTAGATTTCCCATCGCGATGCTCAATTGATCTACAGAGGTGAGTGGTGGATCTGTAAAGGAGGTAAAGGGTTCATTGCTGAAACCTGCTAATGCAACCTGCTCGGGGATTTTGAACCCATTTTCCTTTAGGATCTGCATTGCGCCCATTGCACCATAATCACTGGCAGAAAATACAGCATCGGGTATATCTTTCAACTCCAAAAGTTTTCTCATGCTGTTGCGGCCATCTTCCAGCTGGAGATTGCTTTCTACTACAATTTCTTCTATAAAGGGGATTTTGTAGAATTCCAATGCATCTTTATACCCTCTGAGCCTTTCTTTGTAAATGCTTACTTGCATTGCACTCGTAAAATGGGCTATCCTTTTACAGCCTTGTTGAATTAAATGTTCTACAGTTTTATAGGCTCCTATATAATCGTCAATTACAATTTGGCTTGCATCAAGTTCCTTCGTAGTTCTATCGAATAATATTAAAGGAATACCTTGTTCCTGAACATTCTTGAGATGGTCAAAATTATAGGTGGTCTTTGCATAAGATATGATTATCCCATCCACCTGAGCGTTTAATAATGCTTCAACAGCCATCACCTCTTTTTCGTGGATGTCATAGGACTGGCATATCATTACTTTATAATGAGCTTTGTTTGAAATTTCTTCAACACCTCTCACCACAGAAGAAAAGAAAGCCCTGTCGGCAGTAGGGACTATAATTCCGATGATATGACTTTTTCCGTTTCGCAATGCAGCTGCTAGATTATTAGGTTGATAATTTAGCTTTTTTGCAGCAATTAAAACAGCCTTTTTGGTGCTTTCACTTATTCGCGGATGATTGTTCAATGCCCTGGATACCGTAGAAGCGGTAACGTTCAGTTCTTCTGCAATATCTCTGATTGTAGGTTTACTTTTTTGACTCATTACTTCCTAATATTTATAATATAACTTTAACAGAGCCAAAATACTCGGATTATGGAAATTTGTTTCATCTTAAGCCTCATTGGCCGGTTTACCAATGGTGGCCAAAATGCCCCCGTCTACATAAATTATCTGGCCATTTATAAAATCACTTGCCTTGCTCGAAAGAAAAACTGCCGTGCCGCCCAGATCTTCGGGATCTCCCCATCTTCCTGCAGGGGTACGGTTTATGATAAATTCATTAAAAGGATGCCCATCTACTCTGATTGGAGCAGTTTGTTCAGTAGCAAAATAACCCGGGCCTATCCCGTTTACTTGTATGTTATATTTGGCCCACTCAGTCGCGAGGTTGCGTGTTAGCATTTTTAATCCCCCTTTAGCAGCAGCATAGGCGGAAACTGTATTTCTACCCAATTCGCTCATCATAGAGCAAATGTTGATGATTTTGCCGGATTTCCTTTGAACCATGTATTTAGCAACCTGTTTGGACATAATAAATGGCCCGGTAAGGTCTACGTCCAAAACTTTTCGAAATTCTTCCACTTCCATTTCCAGCGCAGGTACTCTTTTAATCATACCAGCATTGTTCACTAAAATGGCAATCGGACCTATTTCTCGTTCTATTGCTGAAACATTTTCAATGACCTGGGCTTCGTTGGTTACGTCAAAGAGGCGGCCGTGTACGGCAAGCCCTTCATTCTTATACTCTGATAAGGCTGTCTCCATCTTTTGAGGCGTATTGCCATTGATCACTAATGTAGCACCTGCTTTACCTAAAGCTTTTGCCATCGCCATTCCAAGCCCATGCGTTGCCCCAGTAACTAATGCAACTTTACCTGCTAAATCAAATTGATTAATCATAATTTTAATTTCTTATGTTTTAATGTTTCGTAGTCGATCTTTCCCTACTCCCAATCGTCCGTTCTGCTAAAGTTGGAAGTTAGAAGTTGGAAGTATCCAGTTTAAAGTCTAACGTCTAACGTCTAACGTCTAAAGTCTGCTACTGCTCATATTGGCTACTATCTCTTGTTTTCCGTCTTCTGTTTAACATCTCGAGTCACTGTTAGCTTTACCAAACCTTTATCATGTTTATCGAACATTTTACGAATTTTGACGACAACTCATTTGTTTGACACTTAAGGTTTAGTAAAGCTTGCTTGCTGGCAACTGCCTTTTGCTCATTGCTCATTACCCGTTGTCTACCGTCTCATATCTTCTATCTACGGTCTAAAATCTACAGTCTAAAATCTAAAGTCTAAAATCTAAAGTCTAATATCTGCCGTGTAAAACCTAACACCTAATCCCTAACACCCAATTATTTCAAATCAATAATCGCCACCTTATCCATATCATTGTAATCCAAATTTTCTC
>CAMPJM010000858.1 GCA_946886805.1 uncultured Flammeovirgaceae bacterium
CGTCTACAGTAAATTTCGGGGGAACATCGGAATGTTCAAAATTATAGTCCTGAAGTATTTTTTCTTCAAATCTTTTATTTTTTTCATCCATGCAATAGAATGAATTCGCATTATTAGCATCTACAAATATCATACGATCAGGGGGTACGGTAAAATATTTATTTCTTTCCATATAAAATTTATAACATAATCCTTTAAGTAAATATATCACTGAAACATTTAATTATACCGACAATTCCCTAAGAATGGGAAATAGGATTCAAATTGCATCTCAATTGGACCAGTTGGATTTGTAGGAATAATCGGCACTCAATTGAATAATATTTCCCGCCGTTTGTAAGGATAAAAAATTCTAAAAGACGATTTAAAGTTTAGCATTAATCACTATGCAAAGTTAGGCACAGGGCTGCTGAAGCTTCCAAAAAATTCCGGCATAAACACATGCCCACCCTCATATCCTTCATTTATTCCGTTGCTTTTTGGACTTGATTGCCCTGTGCCTGGAGGTGCACCATAATTAATTTTTAAACTTTAAATAATATGATTATGGAAAGCCTCATGAGTGTCTCAGAAATGTACAAGATTGCAGAAATCGAACTGGTTTATAGAACCAAAGTCAAAGCATCACAGCGTCCGCACGTAACCTCTTCTAAAGAAGTATATCAAATCTTTAGGCAATGCTGGGATGAAAATAAAATCGAATTTATAGAGCAGTTTAAAGTATTAATGCTCAATAGGGGAGGAAGGGTCTTAGGAATCTTTGAAGTTTCTTCAGGAGGGGTTTCAGGCACTGTTGCCGATCCTAAACTGATTTTTTCAGCGGCATTAAAAGCCAATGCCAGTTCACTCATCCTGGCCCATAACCATCCTTCAGGAAATACTAATCCAAGTGAAGCAGACCGGGCCCTTACAAAAAAAGTAAAGGAAGGTGGAAAGCTATTGGAAATTGCAGTACTTGATCATATCATAGTAACCACAGAAGGGTATAGGTCATTTGCAGATGAAGGGGAGATTTAATCCCCTTTTTTTGCTTATTCCCTTTTCTATTTATGGAAATAGTTTGGAGTAAAAAACTGACGGTACTATATCACTCCAACTTTATAATTACAGCACTATATGTGAATATTCTTCCAAGAAAACAGGACATTTAGCCCGAATTAAAGGATTCCAAAGCTCTAGTGCTGTAATTGGTTATTTTTCCGGAAAAAATAATTTTGATTGCAACATTTAATCTTTTGTTTCATTGAAGGCACTCAATTTATCATTAAGTTCGGTTAATCCAGCTTTATGTAAACAAGTATCTGAAAAATCCAAAAGTTCCTGTTGCGCTTCTTTTGGAATGCTATCCAGGAGAGAATGGCTTTTATCAGTCGGGGCGGTTAAACCTCTTTTTATTACACTGTTCAATAGCAGTACATTTTTGCGTGAGACTCTCATATCAATCTTCACAGTTTCGTTCATGCCAGGGATACTTAAAATAGTATCATAAACCTTGGCCACATCATTTGTTGTAAGCATATCTACACGTTTTAAGTTAATAAATTATTTCCCTACAAATGTAAATTACTTTACTTAAACCATCCTCATCAAAATATAGCGGGGATAGGTCGGTCTCATTCCTTTTGCTTAAATTAGTATCATTAAACTGAATGTGAAATTGAAAACGTGCGGATATGGATTTCAGAAAACAACGGCTATCTATCAGTGATGCCAAGGAAATAGACATGGTAGACTACTTGTCCGGATTAGGACATCAACCGGCAACAATCAGGAATTCGGACTACTGGTATTGCTCTCCATTAAGGAATGAAAAAAAACCCTCTTTTAAAATCAATAGAAAAATAAACTGCTGGTACGATCATGGTTTGGGAAAGGGCGGTACCATCATTGATTTTGGTATCCGATTTCATGGATGTAGTGTAGGTGAATTTTTGCAAACTGAATGGTGATTTTTCCTTTCACCAGCCGGTTTTTCAGCAGGCGGAGACACCCGAAAAAGAAAGTAAAATTACTATTCTGCAAAGCTTTAAACTTACCTCAGTTCCGCTACTGCGCTACCTGGACCAAAGAAAGATCCCTGTCGAAATCGCAAGACAATTCTGCAGCCAGGTGACATACGAATTAAACGATAAAACCGACTATGGGATCGGCTTCAAAAATGACTCCGGTGGTTATGAAATCCGAAACCCCTATTTCAAAGCCAGCAGCTCTCCTAAGGATATAACTACCATGAAAAATAAGGCAGAAGAGGCCGTGGTTTTCGAAGGTTTTACCGACTTTCTTTCTTTCAAGGCTATCTACAAAAATCAGCCAATTGATAGGAGTGATTTTGTGATTTTAAACTCCCTTTCCTTCTTTGAAAAAGCCCGTCCTTTTATGGAGCAGCATCAGGGCATCCGGCTCTATTTAGACCGTGATGCAGCCGGGCAAAAATGCACCAGGCATGCCCTATCCTTAAGTAAAAAATATAAGGACGATAGTTGTCTGTACCAACATCATAAAGACCTCAATGATTGGATTGTGAAT
>CAMPJM010000859.1 GCA_946886805.1 uncultured Flammeovirgaceae bacterium
AACCTGATATACCTTACTTTCCCCAATAGAATTTTTTGACGCTCTTTTATTCCCTGTCGCATCGTAAAAATACAATGCTGCCTCTTCCAGGTAAAAAGAGGAATCATTTATTGATCGTTTGTCGCGAAAAAAAATTTCGCTGCTGTAGGGGCTTTGAATATAATTGTAAACGAGATTTTCACTCGCTCTTTTGATGATCTGTTTCGCTGTTAAAGAAGAGCTTATTTTTACCTCGCCTAACAAAGTTGCTGAAGGATTTAAGGAGATAACTTCTGGGAATGTCGTGGCATCTATTAGGAAAATGGCGGGTTCATAGCCTATGAAAGTGACGTAAACCGAATCATTCTTGTGTTGTGGAGGAATAGGCAACTGAAAATTTCCATTGAAATTAGAAACTGTTCCGTTTGCGGTATTTTTTATAAATACACTGGCGTAAGGCAGCGGATCTCCCGTTTCCTGATCAACAATTTTGCCCTGAAGCCTTTGGGACAGAATTGATTCAACTACGATAGTGTCTTTTAGAACAGTCACTGGATACATTTTTTCCACATAAACATATCCATCAAAAATCTGATCCCATGGAGCACTTATGCTAAGGTATCCAAATGGTCTTCCATACCGAATATCATCGGGTATTTTGCTGCTTGCTAAAAAGTTAAAGTGTTCATCTGAATCCTTTAGGTATTGCTCAATGGAGTTTTCGGGAGGAGTTGAAATAGTAAACAAGAAGCTTGGGTCATTTTTGCTTCCCCACTGACCTTCAAAGGCTGTAAAGGCAATGGAAAAGATTTCCTCGCGATATTTCTCCTTTAACGACTGACCCATAGGAATTGCGCCCGCAAGGCTTTTTCTTAAAGAAAATGCGTTTGTTATATCTTTTCTATTGTCAATTTCCTTGATGGTTATTTTATTGTCAAAGTCAATCAAATGCAGATTACGTGCAAAATGATAACTGGCTCCTATTCCTATTATTTTTTTATTAGGATTTTGCTCGATAATAAAATCGAGATTGTCTGCCATCAAACTATCGCGTGGATTCTGAGCAATAAATTTAACGCCTTGTCCCTCAGCTCTAGAATAACCTACCGTGCCTCGAAAACTCTTTATCCACTGCAGCCAAAATGAAGACTTTTCATTCGACGGCTGCCTGGCTTGAATTTCTGAGACTTTCTTTTCTAATTCATCAAACAGTGCAATAAACTGGTTAAAAGCATCTTGCTCCGAAAGAAAATTTTTGAAATCGCCACCCTCCAATTCATATAAAGCTTCTTCTATAAGATCTATTTCGGAAGTTTTTAATCTGTGATTGTTTGCTTCTAAAAAAGAAACAAATTCTGGCAAGAGTTTTTCTAACGCCAAATTACTGCTTATCTGACAATCAAAACCTGCGATTTCAAGTTCAGGATTTTCCATCAAATATTGAATCAACCGGCTAAATTCGGAGGTTTCTAGCCATAAACCCATTAAAGATCCTTCGGAAAAAATACTGTGATTGAAAATTTCGTGTATATCAGTACCATTTTTTCGTAATCGATCGGCCTTATCCATGTCATAAAAACCACTTTCAAAAACAAGTAAATCAAAGCCCATCTTCTCATGTAAAAACTTAATCATTTCGAACCGGGCAGTGAAAGTAGCTCCATCCGAATGAGATTGCTCTCCAAGCAGCACTATTCTTGCGTCACCTATTCCTTCAGCCAAACTTTTAAGCATTACCTCCAAAGATTGTGCTTGTTCGTCCACCGCAGCAGCATCTTGTTTCGGTATTATTTCCTGAGCATAGGTAGAAAAAGGTATTACTAAAAATATCGCAAAAATGAAGAAAAGCAGTTTAATTGTCATAAAATAAAAATAGCATAAATAAAGGATACTTATGCTTTCATTGTACTTTGTTTGGCAGTATTTTAAATATTTGCATAAAGGGGCGGAAATGTTTGTAGTGAGAATACATTTCTATTACCGTCAAAACCTCTAACTTGAGACCTCAAACAAAGAATGGATCGACAGCCTCAACTTAGACGAGTGCAGCTATTTAGAAAAGCAACTTTAATGGATATTTTAAAAGATTATCAAGCAAAACTATTCCCATACGCCTATAATATACTTGGCAGTGTAGATGATGCCAACGATGTGATTCAGGACGTAGTGGTAAACTATATTGAAAGCAATAGGGATGGTATTAGAAATGAATTGCAATATTTGGTTAAAAGCGTCATTAACAAGTCCATTAACCTAAAAATGAGAAATAAAAAGATGGTCGGTCAAACTACATGGCTGCCCGAACCTATCGCAACTGAAAATGCAGACAAAAAGATAAACACCGGGGAAATCATATCCTACGCAATGTTGGTTTTGTTGGAATACCTGAACCCCAAAGAGCGAGCTGTTTTTATTTTAAAGGAAATTTTTGACTATTCTCATCAAGAGATTGGCCAAATATTTTCCGTTTCCATCGACAATTCAAAGCAGCTGTTGAGCCGCGCAAAAAGCACCTTAAAAGAACAGGACTCTAATTTCAACC
>CAMPJM010000860.1 GCA_946886805.1 uncultured Flammeovirgaceae bacterium
TTGAAGCGGATATAAAAAAGGCTATGTTGGCTAAAGATAAAGATAGGCTTAGAGCATTGAGGGGGATTAAGGCAGCTATATTACTTGCAGAAACCGAGAAAGGTGCAAGCGCTGAATTGGACCACGATGGTGAAGTTAAACTTTTATCAAAGGCTGCAAAACAGAGGAGAGATTCCGCCACCTTATATGAAGAAAAAGGACGAAATGATTTGGCCGAAGCAGAAAGAAGTGAATTGGAAGTTATAAATAGTTACCTTCCAAAACAACTAAGCGAAGAGGAAATAAAGGCCGTTCTAAGCAAGATAATAGCTGATACGGGTGCTTCAGGACCTCAGGATATGGGTAAAGTTATGGGTCTTGCCACTACTCAGTTGGCGGGTCAGGCAGATGGGAAGCTTATCTCCTTACATGTAAAGAATTTGCTAAAGCCATAGAATTATTGAACATACTGGACATTGTTTTAGCCGGATTGCTAATTGTAGGTGCTGTAAGAGGCTATAGGAAGGGAATTATTTTAGAAATTACCGGACTGTTGGGGCTTTTTCTGGCAATATTTGGCGCGTTTCAATTCGTAGATTGGGGAGTTGGTTTTATTGCTCAATTTTTCGAAATTAATTCGAGCATTCTTCCCGTGATCGCTTTTATAGTCCTATTTATAGGCATTTTGATTTCGGTTTATATGTTGGGTAAGCTTATAAAAGCCACCTTTCATATTACGCCCTTTGGCATATTTGATAGTCTTATCGGAGGCATAGTGGGGGTTTTGAAATGGGCGTTGATAATAAGTTTGTTTTTTTGGTTAATCGGGGTTCTGGAATTTGAATTTAACAACGAGGCATTCCAATCCTCTGTAGTCTTACCATATATTGTTTTATTAGCTCCCTACTTTTTGGATTTCATCGGGTTTTTAATTCCTTATTTTCAAGAATTGGTAATTTCTATTAAAGCATTATTCACCATAGAAAGGCCTTGATCCTTATTATTGACAATTTCGATTCGTTTACCTATAATTTGTTAGATTATTTTCAACAAATTGGGTTAAACTGTCTTGTTTATAGAAATGATATGGATCCGAAAGAAATTTTTAAAAATTCTTTCAAAGGAGTAGTGTTGTCGCCCGGTCCCGGAAGACCTGAAAAGTCAGGGTGTTTAATGGAGGTTATTGAACATTACCAGCATACGCATCCCATTTTAGGAATATGTTTGGGCCATCAGGCTATTGGTTTACATTTTGGCGCGGACCTTATAGAAGCTCAAAAGCCAATGCATGGGAAATTGAGTACTGTATTTCATTCCAATGATATTCTCTTCACTGGAATAAAAGAAAAGATACAAGTAGTTCGTTATCATTCGCTTTTGTTACGAAATATGTCTGAGGATCTAGAAATCACAGCCCAGACCGAAACCGGGGAAATCATGGCTATTAAACACAAATTTCTTCCGATCCACGGCATGCAATTTCATCCGGAAGCCATTTTGACAGAAAAAGGCTTCGAAATGTTACATAATTGGGCAAGGTTTTACCACCTTGTTTGTTGATATTGGTTTAAATTTCTATTATTTTGCATACAACAGATTATTAATCTTACGCATGGCTTTTATTATAAAGGAAGAAAAAGGATATAAATTTATTGAAGAAGGTGAAGGAGAGGTGATACTATTGCTTCATGGATTATTTGGCGCATTAAGTAATTGGGAAGGGGTGGTTAATAAGTTTTCCTCAAATTACCGTATTGTGATTCCTATGTTGCCCATATATGAAATGCCAATAAAACAGGCCGGCTTAGATGGACTGGTGGCATTTGTTCAAGAATTCATTAATTTCAAGAACCTTGACAATATAAATATAATGGGCAATTCGCTGGGCGGCCATATTGCCCTCATTTATACTTTAGCAAATCAGGATAAAATAAACAGGTTAATTTTAACGGGCAGCTCCGGCTTATTTGAAAATGCAATGGGCGGCTCTTTTCCAAAAAGAGGCAGTTATAACTATATAAAAGAGAGAGTAGAATATACCTTTTTTAATCCTGAAACTGCAACTAAGGAATACGTAGATGAAGTTTTTGAAACAACTAAAAGTATTCCCAAATGCATGCGGATTGTGGCAATAGCAAAGTCTGCGCAAAGGCACAACATGGCTACAGAAATAACTAAAATTACCGTACCAACGTTATTAGTTTGGGGCCTCAATGATACGATCACACCACCTATGGTAGCTCATGAATTTAACCGGTTAATCCCGAATTCTACGCTTAAATTTATAGATAAATGTAGTCATGCCCCAATGATGGAACATCCGGAAAAGTTTAATAATTTATTGGATGCCTTTATAACAGAGCCTATAGAAGTATGATAGCAAGAGAGTTGATTAATCATATGATTCCTCCACTAAAGATGACAGATAATGCCAAAAAGGCCATTACATGGATGGAAGAGTTGCGCCTTAATCAATTAGTAGTTGTTGAAGGGGGAGAATATAAAGGCTTGATAAATGAAGAAGTTATTTTAGAGGAAAA
>CAMPJM010000861.1 GCA_946886805.1 uncultured Flammeovirgaceae bacterium
TATCCGCTGTCATACTAATGTTACTAAATCCTGTACTTAGTATTTTTGAATGCTAAATGACGGTTTGCCAGGATCCTTCCTTCGTCAGGATGACAAAAAAGACAGCCCAATCTTTAAGATGCTATTAAATCTCACGTCCTTCTTTACAATCGTTTGTATTTTTTAGTGGCTATCAAATTAATTAATTATATTGCTTAACAATCCAAAATAGAGAAAGAGAAAAGAGAAATACTTTGATGAAGAAAAATCTATTTTCCATATTTAGTTCAAAGATTCCAATAAGTCATATAATCAGGGGCTGTCTCTGCATAAGCATTCTTTTTATCGTTATTTTAAATGTAAATGCACAATCTGAGCGAGCTTTAAACAAACCATCACTGAAAGGTCTACCAGGGATAAGCCATTATACCCGTGACGATTTTAATGCGGACCCTCAGTTTTGGGCTGTTTGTGAAGATAAGGATGGCGTATTGTATTTTGGAAATAATGATGGTGCGGTTATTTTTGACGGAGAACGTTGGCAGCAGATAAATCTCCCAAACAACTCTTCTATCCGGTGTCTTACTACTGATGAAGCTGGAAACGTTTATGCTGGAGGTTTCAATGAATTTGGATTGATAGAAAAAGACGTTACCGGCCGTTATTACTATAATTCCTTATTTGATACGCTTAAATTCGAGGATCCTAATTTAGAAAATTTATGGCAGGTTCACGCTCTGAAGGATGCTATAATTTATCGTAGTTTCAGCAAATTGATCGTGATTATTGGGAATAAAGTGACAAAGCTCCCAGCTAAAAGCGCGTTTATAAGATCCTATGTACTTGGAGACCAGTATTTCGTTCAGGATCAGGCGCAAGGAATATTTTTACTGGATATGGAGAAGATGCAGTTCATTCCTTATTTTAAACCTGCCCAATATGACCACGAAGATCTGGTATCGATTCTCCCTACCCCGGAATCCAGGCAGTTTGTTGCCATTTCAAAATCCGGCAAAATCTTTCAAATAAACCTGGAAGACAAAACTGTTAAACTTTGGAGAAAATTGTTTGAGGATAATCAAAATGATCAGGTAGAATGTGCCATTCAATCTAATGCCAATACATTTTATGTGGGAACTTTAAGCTCAGGGATTATTACTTTCAATATATTTGGAAATATTTTTAGGGAGGAACAAAATTTTGCGGACCTACAGGATAAAACGGTGCTTAATTTGTTTAAAAACCGTAGCGGCAACGTATGGGCTTTATTAAACAATGGACTAGACTGCATCAACTTTAATTCACCAGTAACTACCGTTTTTGAAAACGCATCTCTTTACGATGTCCTGATTAAGGAAGACAAAATGTACCTGGCAACAAACCAGGGAATATTTTATACTGATTCTATTTACAATACAAGGCCTAACTACCAAAAATTAAGCGGTATGGAAGGGCAAGGCTGGTCTATACAGCTTATAGAGGGTGATATATTAGCCAGCCATGACAAAGGTCTTTACCGTCTAAGCGATACCGAAAGCCATAAAATTGGTGATATCAATGGTGTTTGGAAGGTTGTTCCTGTTAAAGAAAAAAAAGGATTCTACCTAGCAGCCAGCTATTATGGTTTATATTTAATTGAAAAAACTACATCAGGAGATTGGTTATACCACCACCAAATAGAAGGGTTCAATGAGTCGTCGAGGGATATCTTAGAAACAGAAACTCCTGGAACTTATTGGGTGTGTCATGGCTATAAGGGAGTGTTCAGAATTAATATCGATGATGAGTATGAGCGGGTTACTTCTCTTGAACACTTTACTACTCAAAATGGCTTTGTCTTTCCTTATAGTATTAATGTGTTTGAATGGGAGGAAGAAATTGTATTCACTACCAACCACGGAATTTATACTTTCAATGAAGCTAAAAATCAATTTGAACCTTATGCACCTTTAAATATGCTTCTTGACTCTACAAAAAATACCCGGAAAATTATCCAGTATGAGGAAAGAACATGGTTTGTTCAGGATGATCAGGTCGGCTTCTTTGACTCTGGTTCTACAACTATAGAAACAGATTATTTTCTTCAATTCAAAGGGAAATTCAACAGAGGAATGGAATGCATTATACCGCTTCCAAATGATCAGGTTTTATTAGGGACAAAGGCGGGATTGTACCTTTTTGATTTGAAATATCGTAACAATAAGAAGAAAGTTGCTACCGTACTCACAACCGCTCTATACCTGGCAGAGCAGAAAGAGACGAGGCTTCCACTGGCTCCTGAAAACTCAAAGCCTATAATACTTCCTAACAGCACAACTTTACTAAGATTTGAATTTGCAGCACCAGCTATGCAAAACGAGGCCAATATTCAATTCTCTTATAAGCTCGAAGAAATTGACGATCAATGGTCAGCATGGCAAAATGAGTCCTTTATCGAATACAATCATTTAAGGCCGGGGGTTTACACGCTAAAGGTTAAAAGCAGGAGTCTGTTGGGTAGAGAAGGAAGCGAGGCACTATACCATTTTGAAATACTTC
>CAMPJM010000862.1 GCA_946886805.1 uncultured Flammeovirgaceae bacterium
ATTTTAAGCCTTGCATTTAAATTAAAACATATGTCAAAAAATAAATCCAGAAGAAGCTTCATAAAAAAAATTGGTGGAACTGCCTTGGCAATGGGCGCCATACCTGTCTTTGCAAATAATGTTTCTTCAAAAAAAATACTTTTAGAAAGACCTCCACTATTAGGCGCACAGAAAAGCATTAGAGTGGGAGTTATAGGAATGGGAATTATGGGCTTTAACAATGCTCATGCTATCAATTCAATTCCCGGAGCTGAGTTGGTTGCTGCCTGCGATTTATACGACGGAAGAATTACAAGAACAAAAGAGGTATTTGGCGACAAGATCTTTACCACCAAGGACTACCATGAACTATTGGATAGAGAAGATGTGGATGCGGTGGTTATTGCAACCACAGACCATTGGCACGATAAAATGTCCATCGACGCTATGAAAAAAGGGAAAGCGGTTTATTGCGAAAAGCCTATGGTTCATCATATAGAAGAAGGAATGGCTGTGATTGACACCCAAAAAGAAACCGGCCAGGTATTACAAGTCGGTAGCCAACGGGTAAGTTCGATTGTGTACCAGAAAGCAAAAGAACTATTTGAGTCAGGGGAAATAGGGGAAATTATACTTGCAGAAACCTGGACAGACAGATTTTCACCCTTGGGGGCTTGGCAATATTCGATTCCGACAGATGCTTCTACTGAAACCATAGACTGGCAACGATATTTGGGAGACGCTCCAGATGTTCCTTTTGACCCCAAAAGATTTTTTAGATGGAGAAATTATCGGGATTATGGCACCGGTGTTGCCGGCGACTTATTTGTACATCTTTTTTCAGGACTACATTTGATCCTTAATTCTTATGGTCCCGAAAGAATTTACGCCACTGGAGGTACACGGTTTTGGAAAGATGGCAGGGACGTGCCGGATGTATTGATCGGTAGCTATGATTATCCTGAAACAGAAAGCCATTCAGCTTTTAATGTACAAATGAGAGTAAATTTTGTAGCAAGTGGAGGAGGAAGTGAAAAGCTACGGCTTGTAGGCACCCATGGCGTTTTAACCATCGACAATAATTCATTACTAATCGAATATAACAAAATTAACGAAGCGCCTGGCTATGGGGGATGGGATTCGTTCAACACCTTTTCTGAAGCTCAGCAAAAGGAATTCGAATCGTGGTACAGCAACACCTATCCTGGATCAAAAAACAAAACAGTAAAAGAAGCAGTGGAATTTAGTGCTCCCGATGGCTATAATGCGCACCACGAGCATGTCAAAAATTTTCTCACAGCAGTTAGAAATGGTTCTGAAGTTGTGGAGGATGCTACTTTTGGTTTGCGAGCGGCTGGCGCTGCTTTGGCAAGCAATATGAGCTACTTCCAAAAGAAGGTAATCCTTTGGGATCCTGTCAATATGAAGGTGGTTTAGGGGTTGGGTATTGCGTATTGGGTTTTAGGTATTGGGTTTTGGGTTTTAGGGGTTTGATAGCTGGAACCGGCTAGCTGTTGGCATTTAGCTGCTTGCGTTTAGTGTGTTGGGTGCTAACCTTTAAACTTTAGACCTTAAACTTGAAGCTTTGAACTTTGAACTTTATTAAGCATTAAACATATTCATTTTCGCAGAAAGGCTCTAGTCATATAAATCATTAATGTCCGCATTGGCCAGGTCTTCAAACAGGGATGACAATTGCGAAACCACAGCATCAATATAAATTTTCCCTTTTTCGGGTGTGGCGGGATAAGGATTGCCCACGCCTGTATCTTTAGAAATTGCGCTCCACTTCCTTTCAGCCCATGCCCATCCTTCCCTGATTCCTTTTATCTTATGCTTTCTTTCTGCACCATCTCCAGCCTCAGAAAGGGGCAATACCAGGTGAGGCGCAATATGCATGGTAACGCTAGTTTCCATTTCACCGGCATGATCTCCAGGATCTTCAAAATAATCGTGCCAATTAACCGCACGAAACCAATCACAAGTACTTATAAACATATCAGGATATTGATAGCCGATCTCCCGGATGATGGTTCTAAAATTGTTCCCGCCATGGCCATTGAGGATAAGCAGTTTATTGATGGCTTGTCTGTGCAAAACCTCTACAAGATCTTTAATAATGGCAGCCTGAGTACTCGGGTTAATATTGAGGTCAAGGAGGATATCTGATTGGCCAGTGTTAACGCCAAATGGCACAGTAGGCAAAACAATTATTTTTGATCCTCTTTCCCATGCCTCCTTTGCTGCTGCTGCAGCAATAAAATCACATTGAATATTATCTGTGGCATAAGGCATGTGGTAATTATGAGCCTCCGTGGCACCCCAAGGCAAAATGGCTAAATCAAATTTCTGATCTTTTATGTATTTCCAATTTGTTTCTGCCAGAATATAAGGTCGTGGATTCATAGTAGTATTGTTTATGCTACATTTTAATTCAAATTAATAAAATAGATTTATTGTAACTTTTCCGGTACAATGATGAAATATATATCGTCATTCCGGAATTTACGGAGTTTTTCACGGAG
>CAMPJM010000863.1 GCA_946886805.1 uncultured Flammeovirgaceae bacterium
GGCTGTGGCTCTTCGCATATGTTTCACCATTAATTTTTAGACCCTGTCTGTCAATACAATTTTGATGTATGGGTTCAAAAAGTATGCAGCCAATACGATAGCCGTTAGCGTTAATGGATTTATAATTGCGAATATACTGTCATTGGCAACAATGTGTGAAATAAAGGCACAAATCGATACGATAAAAGTACCCACATAAGCTCCAATCTTCAGCGGTGGAATACCCGGCAAAATCAGGACAATAGCTGCAAGGATTTTACCGACACCAATCATGCTCATTAAAAACAATGGGTAGCCCAAATGATTAAAGAGATTGACTTGGTATTCAATTCTTATAAGCGTGGATATTCCTCCTGCTAACATACCGATTACCAGTATTGAGGTAATAATACGAAAAGCCATGATCCTTGATCTAATCGGAATTGTTTTAACACTCGTTTCCTTTTCCATTTTGTAGAATTTTTGATTTAACATATAGTTTACACCTCTAAGACTCTACTTATGGAATTTGTGACAAATATTTCGGTTAAAAATTTTTGTGTGATAAATGTTGTAACTTTTCGGGATTAGCCAGGTAATAAATGTTGGTTATTTTTTTCTTGTCATCTATATCAATACTTATTAATATATTGGGGGTGATATCTTTTTTTGTTTGATAAAAGGCAGCACAACTAAGTCCGTTTGCCGACAAAATTTCCATTCTGTAAACAGGCTTGGATTTTCCCATCCCTCCAAGCAGTAAGCCCAATACGTTATCTCTTCCAGATAATGGATGTAAAATAGCGGGCGCTTTTCCACCACCATCTCCGTAAGCGGTTACATCTTCACACAACAAGTCAATAATTCCGTCAATATTTTTGCTCAAGCTGGCATCCAGAAATTTGCGCAGAATTTCCTCATGCTCCTTTTTATCAACTGTATACCTACTTTTCTCAAGCTGTAGTTTCTTTTTAGCACGGCTGAGATATTGCCTGCAGTTGTCCTCTGCAATGTCGAATATTTCAGCAATGTCGGAATACTGCAGGTCAAAAGCCTCTCTTAAGATAGTCACTCCCCTTTCCATGGGTGTTAGTTTTTCAAGTAAATACATGAATCCAATGGAAAGGTCCGTTTTAATGTCGTTGCTGTTTTCCTGCGGTTGTGTAAGCAGAGGCTCCGGCAACCAGGTCCCGAGATAGGCTTCTCTTTCTTGATTGATTCTTTTCAAAAATGTAAGGCACTTGTTACTTACGCTTCTCATCAAATAAAACCTTGGATTATTGACGTGGGTTTTGTCGGTTTTCAACCAGCTAGCGTACGTTTCCTGTACCATGTCTTCTGCATCCGCAACGGAGCCAAGCATATTGTAAGCTATAGAAAATAGCATTGGCCTAAATTGGTTAATCTGCTCTCCTGTTTTTGTCATACCTATATTCGATAAATTGAAGAAAATGAGATTTATAACAGAAATTCATTTCTTGTGTACCACTTTTTATCTCGTCATTCTGATTAACCTCAGTTAAAGTACAATTTTCGGAATTAAAAAGTGCGAGTTATATGGAGATTATACACAACATTCCGCATCCAAGAAAAGTCAGGCTTTTTCTTATCTGTCCGCTAGTGCAAGATAGCCACGAAGATGAAACATTGCGAAAATCACTTCTCCAACGCAGGTTTTCTTAGGTGCTATTGGTACAAATATCTTTTATGTATGGTATTCAAGCCAAGCTTTCATTCTGCCTACGTACATTTTCAAATAATTTTCTGTCAAAAATATGTTAGACCAGTCAAATCGTTGGGATTGAACGCCTAGGTAGAAAATCCAAACAGCAGCTCCTGCAAAAGGGATTAATCCAAGCTCTGCTTTTGATAGACTTCTAACCCTTTGGTAGCCACTTAGGAAGTACTGCACTTTTGTTCATACTCTTGTTTGTCGGTTTCTATGTGAAATAGCTGTTTACAGAAATAGGCAACATCTAATATAAAAAATCCGTTGCCGCAAAAGTCAAAGTCAAACAATGTTATCTCCTTTGGTCCTGAAACACTCATATTATCATACCAAATATCCATGTGAACGATTCCAGTTTGAATGTATGTTGGGTCAGCCTGGTCAAGTGATTTACCAATTTTATCACACATCTCTTTTATGAATTCCATTTCAGGCAATTTTTGAGAAGAAAATGCTTTCGTATTTTGATAAGGTAATTCTAAAAGTGATTTTCTGTCGTAAAATATCCGCTCTATTTTCTTCTTAGATGATAAACTATGGATTTGAGCCATCAAGGAACCAACCGAAGCACAAGTGGCCGCATCCATAAATCTCACTTTCCCCCCTTTTGCATTGGTAAAAAGCACAGCATAACGGATCCCTTCAGGCGCATTAATCTCCTGGATGAATTCCCCCTTCTTATCTGGAATAGGATAAGATACATTTAGCTTATTTTCCTTTAGGAATGTCAGGAGTTCAATTTCTTGGGAGATCTCTTGTTTGGAACGCCAACCATAGCTATACACTCTAAACA